>CAZORZ010000024.1:0-8286 GCA_964582255.1 uncultured Gammaproteobacteria bacterium
ACGTTTAACGACCAGTATTTCGGTGCCATCGCGATATTTAGTGTATATGCCCAACTCGTCAATGATTGGTATCTCGGTAAAAATTGAAGACGAGAGTGAACGAACTCGTTTAAGAGAGTTATTATCATCGTGCATGACCGAAAATAGAACAGGTGGTTGTATTGTGCGAACTGCTGCCGAAGGCGTTGAAGATGAAGAGCTTAATCGGGATATAAAATTTTTATGCACGCTTTGGGATACCATTCAAGACGTTGCAAGTCAGGCAGGCCCAGGCACTGTAGTGCATGAAGACTTACCTTTAACATTACGTACATTGCGCGATATGGTGGGGCATAAAACACTTAAGGTTAAGGTGGATTCACGCGAAACCTATCAAAAGCTAGTCAAGTTTTCAGCCAAGTATATTCCTGATATGCCCGCGCAAATTGAGCATTACCCCGGTGAGCGCCAAATATTTGATTTATATAATATTGATGAAGAAATTCAACGTGCGCTAGGGCGTAAAGTAGCATTAAAATCAGGTGGCTATTTGATCATTGATCAAACAGAAGCTATGACCACAGTGGACATAAATACGGGAGCCTTTGTTGGACACCATAATTTAGAAGAAACCATTTTTAAAACAAACCTAGAGTCAGCATCTGCAATTGCTCGTCAATTACGCCTTAGGAACTTAGGTGGGATTATCATTATTGATTTTATTGATATGGAAATTGAAGACCATAAACGACAGGTGCTTAAAGCTTTAGAAAAATGCCTAGATAAAGATCATGCGCGTACTCAAGTGTGTGAAGTCTCACCATTAGGTTTAGTGGAAATGACGCGTAAACGCACTCGTGAAAGCTTAGAGCACGTGTTGTGTGAAACCTGTACAACGTGTAATGGTAGAGGCTCACATAAGACTATAGAAACAGTGTGTTTTGAAATATTTCGAGAAATTATTCGTGAAGCACGTTTGTATGACGAATCACAACAGTTGTTAGTCATGGCAAACCAAACAGTGATTGATTTGTTGTTAGATGAAGAAGCAGCAAGCCTAGCAGAGCTTGAAGCCTTTATTAAAATCCCCGTTAAGTTGCAAGTTGAAAGTTTTTTCCCACAAGAAAACTACGATGTCGTTCCAATGTGATGATGGCTTAACTTAACCAGCAAGCACTATAATGAAAAAAACAGCAAAGTTCGTTTTTATATCTATACAAATAGGTGTTATTGCGTTTGCGTTGTTGATTACTATATTTCGATTAGGTATAAATTCAGCAGATACTTATAAGCAATATGCTGAAAAATGGTTTGAGGCTCAAGGCCTGAATGCAACCATAAATCACATATCAGTACGTGTTGATGGTTTTACCCCGGAATTTTATCTTTCAGGCTTATCTCTTCAAGATAAGCTCGGCAATGACTTGCTGAATTTAGAAAAGGCGGCATTACGTTTAAATGTTGTTCAAACATTTCTAAGTGAAGAACTGATCTTTGATGAAGCTTCTTTTTCGGTGCAAAAAATTGACATGGATGTGGCTCAACTTATGGGGGGTCCATCTTTAAAAAAGCCACAAATACCGCAAAATTTAATTATCAGTATATTGGCGTTAAAACGATTTTCATTACATATTGATGAGCTTGTCTATGTGGGGAAAAATAGCTATAAGCAATCTATTCATCATTCCAAAATAGACCTTTTTAAGCATGATAAAAGCACTTTAATACAGATAAGCTCCGCGTTATTCCAAAAAAAATTAACCCAGTTTAATAGCCAGTTTGATATAGACCTTGAAGAGCTGTTAAGAAATTTCGAGCTAAAAGGAACAGCCTATATAAAAGTTGACTTTCCGTCAGCTAGCAAACAAAAAATATGGGATGAATTACCGGTAGAAGGTGATGTTACGTTAAATAATTGGATTACATTTGATGGCTTGAATATGAATGCTTTGTCTCATGTAGTGAGTCAGAACCTAACCCTTAAAGTTAAACAAAAAAATTATAAAATTCATGCGGATAGCTATTTATGGACTGAGCTAAATAAAGGGCAATTAGCATTTTCAATTAAAAACAATACTCTAAATATTAATGAAATAAATTTTAGTGATGTCACTTGGTCATCACAATCAACCTTAAAATCGGGTGATTTATTTAATCATTTGTGGCTTGTTGAAAATGTAGATATAGCTCAGTTAACAGAATTTTCTGCTCTTATCGACAAAGACTCCAAGATGTTACGCTTGTATGAGCAATTGCAGCCTAAAGGGATGATAAAACAGGCTTTTGTGGCGCTTCAAAACATCGAGCAACCCGAACATGCTCAAGTTGATATTAATGCATTAAATCTGAGCTGGAAAGCGGCGAATCAAATTCCTGCGGTTAATAAAATATCACTTAGCTTGCAAGGAAATAGCCAAAAAGTGACCGCAAAAATAAAAAGCGACTCCCTCACATTATTAGCTCAAGATCTCTATACCAAGCCATTTTCGTTGGATTTTTTAGAGTCTGATATCAACATTCAAATGGATCAGGGACAAATGATTGTTGATGTCCTCAGCATTAGAGCGAAGCAAGATAAGGCGCTCATTAGCGCTCGTGCAAAAGTCGTCATTGAAGAAAATAATTCTCCTTATTTGTTTTTCAGGGCGCATGTGAACGATGGCGATATAGAAACAGTGAAGCCATTTCTTCCTCAAAAACTAATGGATGTTAATGTTTTAAATTGGGTTAAAGACAGCATTCTTCATGCAAAAATTCAATCTAGTGATACTTTGTATGCAGGGCGTTTAGAAAATGAAGTTTTTTTTGATAAAATAAATAATGGTGTTTTTATATCTGTAATTAATTTATTAGGTGTTGATCTAAGCTACGACTCAGAATGGCCAAAAGTTAAAGCAAAAGAGGTGAGGGTAATATTTAAAAATTTAGCCTTAACAGTATCCAGTGATCAAATATTAAGTAGTGATCTAGAAGTTAAAAATATTAAGCTGCTGATCCCTGATCTGTACAACCCAATAGCACACTTAAATTTGAATGTTGCTGATAGCTTGGCAGCCGAGTGGGCATATTTAGCAAAAACACCCTTAAAAAATGACATTCCTTTGTTTGCTGATTATTCTCAAATAACGGGTAGGGTAAAGGCTCAAATTGAGGTCAAATTTCCTCTGAGTAATATTCAACATGACAATGTGCATTTTAATATTGACTTAACCGCCGATGATCTTGGTTTTTCAGCGGATGAATTCGGTATTAAATTAGCCGACATCAGTGGCGCGATGAAAATCACCCAAAATTCCTTAGAAATCCCATCTTTATCGGCGGCATGGTTTGGCCAAGCCGTGAGCATAGAGGCAACAACCCTAGAAAATGGGATTATTCATTTGACGATGCAAGGTGACTCCTTAGACGTAGCCAGTTTTATGCATGCCTTACCTAAAGAATTAAATCAGCATATCTCGGGGAAAAGTGATTGGGTTGTTGATCTCTTACTGAATCAGGGGGTAGATAAATTACCAAGAGTAAAAATTTTGGCGCAGTCAAATCTGGTAGGGACTGAGATTCATTTACCTGTGCCTTTTGCTCAACAAGAGAACAATGTTTTTTTCTTATCTGCAGGTCTATTTGATAATGACGATATAAAGTTAAATATTGCGCTAAAAAACCAGTTTCAAGTTTTCAGTCGACTCAATAAAAATGAACACGGAAATTATGATTTATTTGGAGCTAAGATTGTTTTTGGAGAGGAAACTGTTGCCACGGACTTAAGCAAAGGGTTGCGCATTACAGGCAACATTACGGATGTAAATTTTGATCATTGGCAGTCTTATCTCGATAAGCCGAGTGATGATGTGGGGAGCAATGTGTTGAACTCTATCGAATTTATTCAGCTTGATATTGCTCACTTGCAAATAGCAGGCATTGAATCAAGCAATACGCAACTTAAGGTAAGCAAAGAAAGCACGGGTCTAGAAGGAAGCATTCAATCGTCAGCGGCAAAGGGCAATTTTTACATTCCGGTTAAGCAATCAGCCGAAGTGCCAATAACCTTAAATATGGACATTGTTGATGTCATCATAAAAGAAGGTAACAGCGCTGATAAGAAAAACTATACAACCGACCAATTGCCAAATATTAATTTTAATAGTAAACAACTTGTGATTAATGGCATTAAATTCAGCGACGCTAAATTATCTCTTGAGTCGCATATGAAAAATCAATTTTATTTAAAAAATATAGCCTTAACAAATAAAGAAATAACACTAATGGCTTCAGGTAGTTGGTTTTATGATGATGAAAAAAATCAACATAAGTCACAACTGTTCATAGATGTAAAAGGTAAGGATTTTGGTGCATCTTTATTGGATTTAGGCATTGGTGATGCCATCACTCAAGGAGAGATTAATTTTAGTGGCGAGCTGTTTTGGAATTCCTCTTTTTGGACACTTGATTTTGATGATGCACATGGTAAAGCAGCATTCTTATTGGAAGATGGTTTTTTAAAAGATATAGAGCCAGGTGGTGGACGTTTCATTGGGTTGCTCAGTCTCAGTGCTCTGCCGCGAAGGTTAGGTTTAGATTTTTCAGACTTCTTTAAAGAGGGATTAGCCTTCGATCAAATGCAAGGTGATTTCAGTATTCATGATGGGAGTCTCTGGACGGATAATTTTAAAATGAAAGGCGCGGCATCTGATGTCAAGATCGTGGGGAGAACAGGAATTAAAGCAAGGGACTATGATCAAGTGATAACTGTTATCCCTCAAATTAGGGATGCCCTGCCTGTGTTAAGCACCTTAATATCAGGCAGCTCAGCTGGCTGGGCTATGTTATTGTTGCAACGCTTATTTAAAGATTCAATTGATGAGAGCGTGTCGATAAAATATAAGGTGTCAGGAACATGGGATGAGCCTAAAATTGATCTTATCGACGATAAACCAACAGAAGAAGATAATGAAGAAAACCTGTAGTTTCCTATTAGTGGTGTTGGCACTTGTGTGTTTACCTGTACAGGCTCAAACAGCACGTATTTTTTCATTATCTGCAGATGAATGGGCACAGCCACGATCAGGTCAAGTGGTGGCTTCGTTTAGCAGTGTCAGAAATGCCACTGAATATTGGCAGAAAATGTTAAATGCAGTAATACTTATTCGTTATCCTGGCGAAGACTCAGGCGAATTATGGGCTTCTGAGCTTAAAGATTGGCTGGTTTCTTTAGGGATTCCTAATGACTATATTTATATGCGCTCAGGCTTAGACACCTTAGATGAAATTGAAATTGTAGTAGCAAAAAAAGACGAGCTTAATTTTTAATGAAAGTGTCAGCCATACAAATGACCTCAGGTTCTAATATTGATGCTAACTTAGCACAAGCAGAAAACTTAATAAGTGAGGCTTGCACACAAGGTGCAAAATTAATTTTATTGCCAGAAAATTTCGCGTTTTTTGCTAAAACAGATGATCAATATATAAAACATGCCGAAGTTGAAGGTGAAGGACACATTCAGCATTTTTTAAAGCAGCAAGCTAAGCGTAATAATTGCTATATTGTCGGCGGTACCATCGCGCTAAAAGGTACAAATGCCTCAAAAGTATTTGCCGCAGTATTAATGATAGATCCTGAAGGGCAACAAATAGCCCGCTACAATAAAGTACATTTGTTTGACGTGACTGTGCCTGACAGTGATGAACGCTATCAAGAATCGGATGTCTTTGAAGCAGGTGATGCCAGTATCGTGGTAGAAACACCCATAGGGCGCATAGGTCTATGCGTATGCTATGATTTGAGATTTCCAGAAATGTTTCGCTCGATGTTAGAAAAGGGAATAGATATCATTGTCGTGCCATCGGCATTTACCAAGTTGACTGGCCAAGCTCATTGGGAAATTCTACTCAGAGCCAGAGCGATTGAGAATTTAGCCTTTATTATCGCCTCAAACCAAGGCGGATTTCATATCAATGGCCGTGAAACCTATGGTCACAGCATGATCGTTGACCCATGGGGAACGCCTTTAGGTAATTTAGA
Organism: uncultured Gammaproteobacteria bacterium; assembly: GCA_964582255.1. Taxonomy (GTDB): domain Bacteria; phylum Pseudomonadota; class Gammaproteobacteria; genus CAYZQE01. The sequence goes on from CAZORZ010000024.1 coordinate 5,999, forward strand.
AAGTGGTCCAGGCGTGATCACAGTTGATATTAATTTACAACAACAGGCCAAAATTCGACAGCAATTCCCTGTTTTAGAACACCGTAAACTAGAGTGTAAAGCCCCCTAGGGCTTCCTCAATTAAATACTGTTAAGAGATAAACTATGAATATATTAGAAACTGTTAAAAACAGTTTATTAAGCCCCGTTAACCTAGATGAAAATGATTTAAATCAATCGTTAGATAGCTTAATGGGAAAGGGCATTGATGCGGCTGATTTATATTTTCAAAATAGCCAACAAGAGTCATGGGTGCTAGAAGATGGCATTGTGCGAGATGGCCAATTTAATATCGAAAAAGGCGTTGGGGTTCGAGCTATGTCGGGTGAAAAAACAGGCTTCGCCTACAGTGATGATTTGTCTAAAAATGCTATATTAAAAGCATCAGCTAATGCCAGAGCGATTGCAAAATCAGGTAAAAGCTATACCGCAAAACCCATTAAAAATGCACCTAGTCAGTTGATGTATCAAGAGCATAATCCTTTAGGTACAAAAACAGCCAATGAAAAAATTGAATTATTAAGATCGTTAGATACCTATACACGGCAACAAGATTCGCGAATCGATCAAGTCATTATATCTTTAGCAGGTGGTGTCGATGAGATATTAGTGGCACGATCTGACGGTATATTAGGTGCGGATATTCGTCCTTTAGTACGTTTAAATGTGACGGTGTTGGTACACGCCAACGGCAGAAGAGAGCAAGGGTCATCAGGCGGAGGTGGGCGTTTTTCGTATGATTATTTCTTTGATAAAAATAAATCGAAAGAATATGCCGATGAAGCCGTGAGACAAGCCTTAGTCAACTTAGAATCCATAGCCACACCAGCAGGCACTATGCCTGTTGTATTAGGCGCAGGCTGGCCGGGGGTATTATTGCATGAGGCAGTAGGACATGGACTAGAAAGTGATTTTAATCGAAAAGGCACTTCCGCATTTAGTTCGTCGATGGGGCAGCAGGTCGCCTCGCCACTGTGTACGATTGTTGATGATGCCACTCTTGAAAATAGACGAGGCTCGCTAACCATTGATGATGAGGGTGAAGCGGCACAAAATACGGTATTAATTGAAAATGGTATTTTAAAAAATTATATGTACGACACCATGAATGCTCGATTAATGAACACCCAATCGACAGGTAATGGACGCAGAGAATCCTACGCCCATTTGCCGATGCCACGTATGACCAATACCTATATGCTAGCTGGCGAACATGAACCAGATGAAATGATTGCCTCAGTCGAAAAAGGCATTTATGCGGTTAATTTTGGAGGTGGTCAGGTAGACATCACATCAGGTCGTTTTGTATTCTCTTTATCTGAAGCTTATTTGATTGAAAATGGTAAAATTGGCGCGCCATTAAAAGGTGCTACATTGATTGGCTCGGGCCCTGATGTGATGCAAAAAATATCCATGGTGGGTAATGATTTAGCTCTAGATCAAGGCGTAGGTGTCTGTGGTAAAGAAGGGCAATCTGTTCCTGTTGGTGTTGGTCAGCCCACACTGAAGATTGATGAAATCACTGTGGGCGGAACCGATAGTTAGACGTTAGGGAGACACGCTGGTTTCTTCGTCTTGTTGTTTAAGTGCCTGGTAAATCACCTTAAACATTTGACGTGCATAAGTCTTTTTTTGGCTGTCTTTTTTAGCTGATGTTGCATTACGAGCCAGCTGCCTAAGTTGTTGTCGGTCACAATCAACGTGTATTGAATCAATGAATGTATTAATGCTTTCATTGCCATTCAGTATAATTTGATCGCGCCAATATTCCGATTGTTGCTGTATTTTATTATTGATTTCAGCTTGGTTTTCAATGCGATCGTAACGGGCTAAAATCTGTTCAAGGTCAGCATGGCGTAAAATTTTACCAATATATTGATATTGGCGTTTTAAGGCACTACGTTTATTGAGTATTTTTTGTGCCGTTTGAATTGATACATATAAGTTATCAGGAAGATCCAATTCATCAAGTTGAGCGGGTCTTAAGGCAACTAATTGTTTACCAAATTTTTGTAAATCATGGCTATCACGTTTTAGCTGAGATTTACTAACAAGTTCGTTATCCTGATTGTCAGGATCATTTTCATTTAACATTGAAATTTAAGTGTATGTATTTATTAAAAGGAAAAAGGTTTAAATTATGACGCAACAGAATTCTAACAGCTTTTCATTGCCTGATGAGAGCAATTTAAAACAGATAATTGCAGATGTATTGCAACAAGCAAAAGCGTTAGGAGCAACTCAGGCCG
>CAZORZ010000024.1:8299-9914 GCA_964582255.1 uncultured Gammaproteobacteria bacterium
GTGTCGCAAGGGTTAAGTGTTTCAGCGCGTATGCGAGAGGTGGAAACCATTGAGTTACAGCAAGATAATGGCTTAGGTATTACGGTTTATTTCGGCCAACATAAGGGCACTGCAAATACTTCAAATTTAGACCCAGTTGCCATCAAAGCAACCATAGAAGCCGCGTGTAATATAGCTAAATACACGTCGGAAGATGAATTTTCTGGTCTTGCCGATGAGCATTTAATGGCGACAGAGTTTCCCGATTTAGATTTATATCATCCGTGGGATATAGACTCGGAGCAAGCCATGCAATTGGCTTTAGACTGTGAAGCCGCAGCCTTAGACTATGATGCGAAAATCATTAATTCAGAAGGAGCTTCTGTTGATACAGGGCTGTCATTATCAGTCTATGGCAACAGTCACGGTTTTATCGCTGCGCGAAAAAAATCAAGACACAGCATCAGTTGTTCTGTGGTGGCGCAAAGTAATGGCGCGATGCAACGAGATTTTTGGTATGACTCATCACGAATAGCGACAAAGCTTGCCGCTGTTGCATTAATAGGGGAAAAAACAGCAGAGCGAACCCTAAGTCGTTTAGATGCGCAAAAGATAAAAACTCAAACTGCTCCGGTGTTATTTTCTGCTGAAATGGCCAGAGGGATCATCAACCATATATTTGGTGCGATTAATGGCTCATCGCAATACCGTAAAGCCAGTTTTTTATTGGATAAAATTGACGATATTATTTTGCCAGAATGGTTTGGCATCAAAGAAGACCCTTTGGTTATGCAAGGCTTAAGCTCCGCCGCTTATGATGGTGAAGGTGTCGCGACAAAAGTGACAAATATTGTTACTGATGGCCGTTTAAACACCTATTTGTTAGGCAGTTATTCCGCTCGAAAATTAGGCCGTGAAACCACAGGCCATTCAGGGGGAGTGAGAAATGTAACGGTCTCACATGGTGATAAAGATTTAACGGCTATGTTAAATACCTTGCACACCGGTTTGTATGTCACCGAACTTATGGGGCAAGGAGTGAATACCATCACAGGCGATTATTCGCGTGGAGCGGCAGGTTTTTGGGTGGAAAATGGCGAGATTAAATATCCCGTAGAAGAAATCACAATTGCCGGTAATTTAACCGACATGCTAAAGCAAATTGTAGAGATTGGTGGCGATATTGATAAACGCTCATCGTTACATATAGGTTCGTTACTGATATCAAATATGACAATAGCTGGCGGTGATTAGCTTTCTCCTTGAGTGCGAATGTGCAGGTACTTTTTATACAGTTTATAAAATAGCCAAATCATAAGTGTTAAAATAAAGGCATAAGGCATGGCTTTATAGAGGTATTGAGCGGGTTTGTAAAAGCGATGATAAGCATGGCTTATGGTGTTGTCGTTGACCGTGTAGGTTGAATTATTGTGTTGACCTTTAACGCTGTAATACACCTTGAATTGCACGCCCTGAGCTATGTCATTGCGATAAATAATGGGTGAGGTACTATTGAATTTAGGGTCGCTTATTAGTGTTAAAGGCCATTCATTTTTGTGTTCAAGGTAGTCAGTTGCATAGTCGCAAGCACTAAGGTGTTTTTCTGACATGTCGAATTGCAGATTTTCTTTTATCG
>CAZORZ010000025.1:0-9746 GCA_964582255.1 uncultured Gammaproteobacteria bacterium
ACCCGATAAAGCGATGATAATTCAACGCACCTTAGACACCAGTGATGCCGACATTCTGACTGTTGAGCAAGAACATTTAAGCTTCACCCACAATGAAGTGGCCGCAATGATTATGAAACAATGGGGGCTTCCCTCTTTGTTACAGAGCTGCGCTTTACATCATCACAGCCCTCATGACGGCGGAAAATATAAGCTGCAAGCCTTAATTATCCACATAGCTAACGCGCTAACGCACATACCACTCACGACCGAGTCTCAAGACATTCTCGATGTTCTCGATAAGATAGAAGGTTGGGAAGAAAGTAAGCTATCAAAAGACGATATTTTAGAATCCTATCGTCAAGCATTTGATCAATATCAAATGGTTTTAGATTCATTAGGCCTGTAGCTTTATTTTATTTCAGCTCTAGCTAACGCCCAAATCTCCACCTTAGTAACGCCAGATTTTAGACATTTTTTGGTCACTTCTCGCACGGTATTGCCTGTGGTCACCACATCATCTATCAACGCTATATGTTGGTAATTGTTCATTGACTCTGCCACTAAAAAAGCATTTTTAACATTCGTTAAACGCTGATTAAATTTTAATTCTGACTGCCTTTCAGTGTCTATCACCCGCTCTATCAAAACATCAGAATACGGAATCGCCAAAGCCTTAGATAACAATATAGCAATCTCTAAGGACTGATTAAAACCTCTTTGCAAATAACGGTTAGGGTGCAACGGGACAGGTACTAATAGATCTGGTTTCGAGCTTAGAGCGTTAAAATAAGGCAAAGCCAGCTCAACTAAAATTTTAAGCACGTCCAACTTCTGATTATATTTTAGTCGCTGAATCAGCAAGCTAATGGGTTGTTGATAGCTTAGTGGTGCAATCATTAGTTGCCAATTAGGTGCTTTAGTCAAACATACAACACATATTGGCTGCTGCCCCACATGGCTTAAACCGCATAAACGACACGGTTTAACAATCCGCTTAATCATTCCATCACAAGCCGAACACGTTAGCATTTTTCCTTTATGGTCTAATCCACAGCTCCAACATACAGGGTTATGTAAAAACTGATTTAGGAATATATGATTAAGCACGGCACTCAATTTGTTGACTATATTCATGGTTACAATAGACTTCCGTTTCTCTCCATTAAGAAGCAGTGTAACAAAATGACTGGAAATGCCGATACCTTAAGACACGATTGGTCTGAGTTAGAAATTAATACTATTTTAAACCAACCCTTTAATGATTTATTGTTTCAAGCACAGACCATTCATCGTCAAAATTTTTCGGCCAATGAAGTGCAAATTAGCACTCTGCTGAGTATAAAAACGGGCGCTTGCCCTGAAGATTGCGGTTATTGTCCACAAAGCAGCCATCACAACACCACGGTAGAAAAAGAGCGTTTACTCGCCTTAGAAGAAGTAAAAACAGCCGCCCTTACCGCTAAGGCTAATGGGTCGACCCGTTTTTGCATGGGCGCTGCATGGCGCAACCCAACCGACAAAAGCCTAGACAAGGTAATTGAAATGATTCAATTAGTTAAAGGCTTGGGCATGGAAACCTGTGTCACTCTGGGTATGCTGACACCTGAGCAAAGCATCAAACTAAAACAAGCAGGGCTTGATTATTATAATCATAATCTCGACACGTCCCCTGACTACTATAAAGACATTATTACCACGCGTACCTACGAAGACCGCTTAAATACGCTGCAAAATGTTCAAGATGCTGACATTAATGTGTGCTGCGGTGGCATTGTTGGTATGGGTGAAAAAAATATCGACCGAGTTCAGTTGCTACAACAATTAAGCACCATGGAAAAACACCCAGAAAGTGTCCCCATCAACATGTTGGTTCAAGTCGAAAACACGCCATTATTCGGCGTCGAAAAGCTAGACCACATTGATTTTGTACGTACCATCGCAACAGCCCGAATTTTAATGCCAAAATCTACCGTGCGTTTATCAGCTGGACGTAATGAGATGAGTGAAGAGCTGCAAGCACTGTGTTTTTTAGCAGGCGCTAACTCAATTTTTTATGGCGAAAAACTATTAACTACCGATAATCCAGATGCCTCGGATGACATGGCATTATTTAATAAACTAGGCGTTACGCCTCAAGCCTTAAAGCCAAACTCTGCTGCCGCATAATGCTCGAATTTGAGCAGCATTTAAAAACCAAACTAGCTCAAAAAAAACAGCAATCGTTATACCGCACGCATAAAGTACTGCAATCCGCTCAAAGCATTTCGCCAATGATTGATGGCAAGCAAGTGCTATCCTTTAACAGCAACGATTATCTTGGTCTCGCCAACCATCCTACGTTAATCAGCGCGTTTAAAAAAGCCGCCAACGAATGCGGTGTTGGCAGTGGTTCTGCTCATTTAGTGTCTGGCCATCATTTTTACCACCAACAACTAGAGCAGCAACTCGCTGCTAAAACAGGCTATCCTCGTGCCTTATTATTTAGCACAGGTTATATGGCAAACCTAGCCATTGCCAGCCTAGTAAATCGGCAAGACACCTTGTTTCAAGATAAGCTTAATCACGCCTCATTAATTGATGCTGGCACACTCAGTCGAGCTCACATTAAACGCTATCGACATTTAGACTATGCACAATGCGCGCAACAACTGGCACAGACTTCACAGCAAAAACTGCTAATGACTGATGCCGTTTTTAGTATGGATGGCGATCAAGCTGATTTAAAGCAATTAAGCTCGCTATGCCAACAGCATAACGCAACCTTAATGATTGATGATGCACATGGTTTTGGCGTGCTCGGGAAAAGTGGTGCAGGCTCGGTTGAGCAAGCTCAAATATCACCCCAAAAAGTCCCTATTTATATGGCTACACTTGGCAAAGCCATCGGCTCCTTTGGCGCGTTTGTCGCGGCCAGCGACACCATAATAGAAGCACTAATTCACTTCGCGCGACCTTATATTTACACCACAGCCATGCCAGCAGCGCAAGCGGCGGCCAGCTTGGCTGCATTAGCCTTATTAACAGATGAAGCTTGGAGACGTGAATCACTGAATAACAACATTCAATATTTTAGGCAATGCGCTCAACAGCAGGGGCTTGCCTTAATGAATTCCAACACCGCCATCCAGCCTATTATTATAGGCGACAACAAATCTGCACTAGAAGCCAGCCAAAAACTATGGCACAACAATATCTTAGTATCGGCCATCAGACCACCAACTGTACCTAAAGGAACGGCTCGTTTGCGTGTTACTTTATGTGCTGAACATAGTCATCAACAAATCGATCAGTTAATAGAAAATATTTAATAAGCTCTATTTTCGCCCGTGTTAAACATAAGCTTGTTTTTTAATGTTCATCGACTGTCCAATCTCCTGATTTACCTCCTGTCTTTTGCAACAGTTTAACGTCACCAATCACCATGCCTTTATCGACTGCTTTACACATGTCATAGATCGTTAAGGCGGCGACTGAGGCGGCTGTTAATGCCTCCATCTCCACCCCTGTTTTATCATTTAATTTGCAACACGCGTTAATTCGGATACAGCTATTTTTTTCATCAATTTCACAGTCAACTTTTATTGATGTCAGCATCAGAGGATGACACAAAGGGATTAGATGAGAGCATTGCTTAGCCGCTTGAATGCCCGCAATCCGTGCCACACCTAATACATCACCTTTTTTATGGTTACCGTCAATCACCATTTTTATAGTGTCGGGCAACATGCTAATGACGGCTTGAGCGATTGCAACACGTTCAGTTTTTTCCTTATTCGAGACATCGACCATATGTGCCTCACCTTGCTCGTTGATATGCGTTAATTTACTCATAATTTAATCAGCTAAAATAATCGCATTATAACTAAGCGGAAGTGGTCTCGCTTCTTAATTTAATAATAAACAAAGTGCCTTTATCCATCATAGCTTTCACACCATTTTTAGACCCCAGCAATAATGAATTTGCCGTGTGGTCAAATAAATAATTTTGGGGTGTTATTTATAAGTTGATTCAATTTAAGCGTAAAAAATAACTAAAGCATTCAAAATATCTTTATTTAACCGTCGCTAAATCGCCCCAAATTTGCTTTAAACGCTTATCACGCCCACAGCTCCAACGATAATAATTATAACGTGCAGTATTGGTTTTGTAGTAATTTTGATGATATGCCTCCTTTCCTTTAATCGGATAAAACGTCCCCTTATCTATAATTGGCATCACCACGTGTTGCCCTGGAAATTTCATCACTACCGCGGCTTTAGACGCCTCAGCTAACGTACGCTCTTCTGCATTGGCAGGAAAAATAGCGCTTAAATAACTAAAGCCTTTGTCACAAAACTGACATCTGCTATCAAAGGGATCAATATTCACCCACAAATGATCTAATAGCTGTTGATAGCTCACCACTTTGGGGTCATATTCAATTTCGACCGCTTCATAATGCCCTTTATGGTTTCCACTGTAGGTTGGGTTTTTTAATGTGCCACCCGTAAAGCCAGACACCACTTCGGACACACCTTCTAGTTTTTCAAAATCAGCTTCCATGCACCAAAAGCAACCACCTGCAAATGTCGCTATTTCAGCCGTCGCGACTGAGCTAGTAAATAGCATTAAAAATGCTGCTGATATTTTAAATTTTTTCATCGTCAATCCTTCATCGCTTGTTAGCACTCTGAGTTATTATAGACACTTTAGTTCATTATCGGTTTTTTCAGGCTATATTCCTTACGTTCATTATTACAACTCATATGAATTGAGTGATATAGTAGCAAACACTTATTTAGGTTTTTTACCCATGTCAGCACCTGTGTCGCCACCGAATCAACTCATTGACCCATTCGGTCGACGGATTGAATATGTGCGCCTGTCTTTAACTGATAAATGTAACTTCCGTTGTTTCTACTGCATCCCAGAAGGATTTAATGACTTTGAAACTCCAGAACACTGGTTAAATTTTGATGAAATTGAGCAAATTATCCGTGTATTTTCGACCCTTGGTGTGACTAAAGTTAGGCTAACAGGCGGCGAACCACTGGTTCGAAAAAACATAGATCAATTAGCCAAACGCCTATCAAACTTAGCTGACATTCAAGACTTATCACTCAGCACCAACGCTTCATTACTTAAAAAACAAGCCAAAAAGCTATGCTCAGCTGGCATAGATCGCATTAACGTCAGTTTAGACACATTAAAACACGACCGCTTTAAAGACATTACTGGGGCTGAGCTACAGCCAGTGCTTGATGGATTAATGGCGGCTAAAGACGCTAACTTAGGCCCTATTAAAATTAATATGGTGGCAATGAAAGGCATTAACGATGACGAGTTCATTGACATGATTCACTTTTGCCAACAACATCAATTTACCCTACGTTTAATCGAAACCATGCCGATGGGCGCAGCAGGACAAAAGGCTACCGACCACTATTTAGATCTACAAAAAGTAAAACAGGATATCCAGCAGTCCATCGATTTAATCCCCACCACCATGCCAGGTGGTGGCCCTGCTCGATATTATCGTCTTGCTGACAGTGATAGCAGCATTGGTTTTATTACCCCGCTAAGCCAGCATTTTTGTGAGGGTTGTAACCGCGTTCGTTTATCGGTTGATGGCACCTTATATCTTTGTCTTGGACAAAATGAAAAGGTTGAATTGCGTCACATCGTACGTGCAGGCATTAGCGATGAAGACTTAGCTAGCGTGCTGATAAACGCCATCACTTTAAAACCAGAAAAACATGATTTTAACGAAAACAAACAACACGTTGTGCGCTTAATGAGTATGACAGGCGGATAAATGAGCGACCAAAAACCTTTTCAAGCCCTTAACATTGCAGTTATGACAGTATCCGATCGTCGTACCGAGTCTGATGACACGTCGGGTGATTTATTAGTCAGCCGCATTACTGATGCCGGTCATCACTTGGCCGAAAAGATTATTGTTAAAGACGATAAATATAAAATACGTGAAATCATATCACGCTGGATTGCCGACCCCAATGTACACGCCATTGTCACCACGGGTGGCACAGGCTTAACAGGCCGCGACATTACCCCTGAAGCCATTGAGCCGTTATATGATAAAAAAATTGATGGTTTTGGCGAGCTATTTCGTCAGCTTTCTTATCAATTCATTAATACATCAACCATTCAATCGCGCGCTACGGGTGGCATTGCTAATGCGACTGCAATCTTTTGTTTACCCGGCTCGACGGGTGCTTGCAAAGATGGCTGGGATGGCATCATTAAATTTCAACTCGACATTAATCATCAGCCATGTAACTTGGTTGAGCTGATGCCACGCTTTAACGAAAAATAATATTATGAGCAGCTGTTGCGACACTCCAAATCAAGCTTTAATCCCGTATGACGAAGCAGTTAAGCAACTGTTAGAAAGCGTTAAGCAACAAACAAAAACCGCATCCATCAATATCGAACAAGGCCTTAATCGTATTCTTGCAGAGGACATTGTTTCAACCATTAACGTGCCACCTACGACCAATAGCGCGATGGATGGCTATGTTTTAAACAACTCAGACATCAATCAAAATGGTGTCACGAAATTACCCATCAGCCAACGTATATGCGCTGGTGAATCTGGGCAACCCTTAGTTGCTGGTTCTTGTGCTCGTATTTTTACAGGTGCCCCTATTCCAGAGAATAGTGACACAGTGATTATGCAAGAATGGGTCGAAATTGATGACGATCACATTGTTTTTGAACGAAACCTAACTACTGGCACTAATTGTCGACTTGTCGGTGAAGATATTAAACAAGGGCAAGTGATACTCACAAAAGGCACAAAAATTCGCGCTCAAGAGCAAGGCTTAATAGCGTCCATCGGCTTAAAAACCATCTGCGTTTTCAACAAAACACGGGTCGGTCTATTTTTAACTGGCAATGAATTAGTTGAACCCGGCCAAGCGCTCAAACCCGGTCAAATTTACGATTCGAACAGCTATACTCTTCAGGGCCTATTACACAGCATGGACTGTGACATTATCCATTTAGGCATCATTGGTGACACCCTTGATGCCACTAAAGAAGCCTTAACCATCGCCGCTGACAAAACCGATTTAGTGATTACGACTGGTGGCGTATCGGTGGGCGAAGAAGATTATATTCGTATCGCCCTAGAGGCTATTGGCGAAACTAAAATGTGGCGTCTTAACATTAAGCCAGGCAAACCCTTAGTGTATGGAACAATCAATAATACGGCTTTTATTGGATTACCTGGCAACCCTGTTTCGGCTTTTGTCACCTTTTGCCTTTTTGTCTGCCCGCATTTAAAAAAGATGCAAAATAAGCAGCACACCCACCCTATATCGTTTCAAGTGAAAGCCAATTTTGAATGGTTAAAGCCCGATGCGCGACGAGAGTTTCTAAGAGCGCAACTGACCCAAAATCCACAAGGAGAGGCACAGTTAAATATTTATAAACAGCAAGGTTCTGGCGTGCTTATGTCAACATCTTGGGCGACTGGCATCATAGAAGTGCCTGAACATACCGCCATTCAACAGGGCGATTGGGTGAGTTATATACCCTATGCTGAATTTTTGTCATGACAACTATCAACATCTTATATTTCGCCTCATTTCGTGAAACATTAGATTTAGACCACGAATCATTAGAACTAAATGACAACATAAAAAGCATTAGCGATTTAAAAACGCTGTTGGCTGAGCGTCAAAATAAATGGTTAGATATCTTCAACCCTAAAAATGTCGTTTTAACATCCATCAATCAAACCATGGCTAAGAACCACAGTATGATTAACAACAATGACGAGATCGCTTTTTTTCCACCTGTCACAGGCGGCTAGTGTGCTCATTAAAGTTCAAACACAAAGCTTTAATGTCGACGATGTGCTTGAACAGCTAATGCACAACAGAACCGACATCGGCGCGGCAGTCACATTTACGGGTTATGTGCGCGACCTATCCTCAAACAATCATTTAACCAGCCTGTTTTTAGAACACTACCCGGGTATGACCGAACAAGCACTGCACGACATAGCCCTCCAAGCTCAATCACGTTGGCCGATAAATGATCTTGCTATTATTCATCGTATTGGACACTTAAAAACCAGTGAACCCATTGTGCTTATTGTCACACTCTCTGCGCACAGAAAAGCCGCTTTTCAAGCCAATGAATTCATCATGGATTATTTAAAAAATGATGCCCCTTTTTGGAAAAAAGAAGTCACTCAAGACGGCGAGAAATGGCTCAGCAGCACACAAAGTGATGTCGATGAAAAGCAGCGCTGGAACACTTGATTTCATAACATGGATACCATTCATCAAGTCCCCACCCATCTTTTTTTAGGTTTTTTAGGCACAGGAAAAACCTCTGCCATTTTAAATTATTTCACTCAAAAACCCGACACTGAACGCTGGGTGGTGTTAGTGAATGAATTTGGCAAACAAGGCATTGACGGTAGGGTTTACAGCAACACTGGCATTTTCGTTAAAGAGATTAGTGGCGGCTGTTTATGCTGCGCTGCTGGTGTTCCATTTCAAGTTGCTTTGGTCGAAATATTAAAAACCCAAAAACCTGATCGATTATTCATTGAAAGCAGCGGTGCAAGCCATGCCGAAGGCGTCATAAACACCTTAAAACAAGACGCGTTTAAAAACGCATTAGACCTAAAAGCGACCTTCTGCTTTATTGACCCTATGCATTTATTAGACCCACGTTATTATTCTAATGATAATTTTCAAGCCCATATTAAGGTTGCCGATATTCTCATCGCTAATAAAACAGACCTTGCCAATAACAATGCTTTAAAAGCCTTTGACGAACTGATATTGCAACATAAAGCCGATAAAACTCTCATCACACAAACTACCTTTGGGCAAATGAAGCTAGACTGGCTTAACCTTGTGCCTAAACAGCGCCTATCACAAACTGCGCAAATAAAAGCACCTAAGCAAACACTGCTTTCTTTGGGATGGAGTTATCCTGAAACTATCCAATTTGACAGCGAAAATTTAATTGCGTGGCTAAAACAAGATTGTTTTTTACGCGCAAAAGCAATCATTGCATCTGAGAAAGGCTGGCTGTTGCTAAATGCAAGCGGCCAACAGGTAACACAAGAACGTCTTGTAACATCACTAGAATCACGCATAGAAATAGTAATTGAAGCGCAAAATAAATATTTAAGCGATGAACTTAAAAACACATTACATAGTTGCCTAATAAAACAATGATTTAGTCATTATTCAAATAATTTTAAGCCTAAAACCGGCGCTTGAAATAAAATAGTTATTTACCCAAGGCGCATAGGCTTAGCTTCAAAAATAACGAAAAATGAAACACCTTGTCGTAACTCACTTGGATAGAGTGTCGTCCTCCGAAGCCTACGGTCATAACCATTCTGGGCACATAGGCTTACCCTCAAAAATAAAGTAAAATACAATCAAGTGCTCGTAGCTCAGATGGATAGAGTGGCGCCCTCCGAAGGCGCAGGTCGTGGGTTCGACTCCCGCCGAGCACGCCATTTTACTTTTTTGCTCCCTTTAAACACCATTCCATTCGCGATCCTGGAGTCTGCATTAATGAAATAGCCATAGCAATGAACCGTTTTGGTATTACTTATCCTGTGCTATTAGAAGCTAATATAGAAAACAGCATCCCTTCGACTATCGCCAATTTACAGTGGCCTGACTTCAGTTTATGGCAGACGATCCAAAATGGTGACATGGCAAGCATTGATTGGAAGCGATGGTACGAAGAAAAACTTCTTAATCTCATTGATAAACTAGAA
>CAZORZ010000026.1:0-9656 GCA_964582255.1 uncultured Gammaproteobacteria bacterium
GACTTAGGGTTACGCCCTGTTCTTGGGGGCCTATAGTGCAAGCTAAATGAGCCGAAACCTCTAATTTCGATACGGTCACCTGTCGACAACGATTGACTCATCATTTCAATGAGCTCCTTAACGGCTAGTTCAACATCTTTATAGGCAAGGTGATGTTGATTCTGCGATAAACTATCGATCAGATCAGATTTGCTGATTGAAGGTGTGTAATCAAGATCATTCATAAAATAAAAATTCTTTTGTATTCAGTAGCTTAGGGAGCACATTATAGGAATAAGGATGAAAAAGCTATTAAGATTTTAATAAACGATAAAAATACAAACTATAGGAAGGTAGTGAGTGTGTGTTTTTCTAGAATTTATGTATTTTGGATGGAAAAATACATACTTCAGGGAGATATGAGTGTTTTTTGTCTGCAACAAAAAAAACACCTGCCAATTAAAAATTAGCCGGTGTTTAATAAAGTTTGGTTTAAAAGTCGCTAAGTTTCATCAACGAAGAGCTGAAGAAACTTAGCGATTGTTTAGGTAATTACTTATCCATTTGCTCTTTTAATAAATCACCAAAGCTTGTAGTGCTATCTGCTTCACTGGTTGACGCATAGTCTTGAAGTGCTTCTTGCTCATCATCAGCATCTTTCGCCTTGATAGACAAGAATACGCTACGAGTCTTACGGTCCATACCAGTAATTTTTGCTTCTACTTCATCGCCTTCGTTTAATACAGTACGCGCATCTTCAATACGGTCTTTCGTTAATTCAGATGCTCTTAAGATACCTTCAACTTCTTCACCAAGATGAATGATAGCGGCTTTAGCATCTACTTCTTTTACCTTACCCTTAACGATAGAGCCTTTAGGGTTAAGTGAAATATAGTTAGCAAAGGGGTCTTTATCTAATTGCTTGATGCCTAATGAGATACGCTCACGTTCAGGATCAATTGACAACACCATAGCTTCAACTTCTTGACCTTTTTGGTAATCACGAACGGCTTCATCACCCGTCTTATTCCAAGACAGATCAGTTAGGTGAATTAAACCATCGATGTTGCCAGGTAAACCAATGAAGATACCAAAATCAGTAATTGATTTGATCTTACCGTTGATTGTCTCGCCTTTGTTATTGCTTTCTGCAAACACATCCCATGGGTTCATTTGGCATTGCTTCATACCAAGAGAAATACGACGACGATCTTCATCAATATCAAGAATCATCACTTCTTTCTCATCACCTAGGGCAACAACTTTGTTTGGATTAACATTTTTGTTAGTCCAATCCATTTCAGATACGTGTACTAAACCTTCTACGCCATCTTCAATTTCAACGAAACAACCATAATCAGTGATGTTAGATACATGACCAAACATACGTGAACCTTCAGGATAACGACGCATGATGTTAACCCAAGGGTCATCACCCATTTGCTTAAGACCAAGAGATACGCGATTCTTTTCACGGTCAAATTTTAAGACCACAACATCAATTTCTTGGCCAATTTCAACCACTTCAGAAGGATGTTTAACACGTTTCCATGCCATATCAGTAATATGTAATAAACCGTCGATGCCACCTAAGTCTAGGAAAGCACCGTAATCAGTTAAGTTTTTAACGATACCGCGCGTATTCTCGCCTTCTTTAAGCGACTCTAGTAACTTCTCACGTTCAGCACTAAATTCTTGCTCAACCACTGCACGACGTGAAACAACGACGTTATTGCGTTTTTGATCTAATTTAATGATTTTGAATTCTAATTCTTTTTCTTCCAAGTAAGCTGTGTCACGAACTGGACGTACATCAACTAATGAACCGGGTAAGAA
This sequence comes from uncultured Gammaproteobacteria bacterium, assembly GCA_964582255.1. Classification (GTDB taxonomy): domain Bacteria; phylum Pseudomonadota; class Gammaproteobacteria; genus CAYZQE01. Next base: position 1,816 of record CAZORZ010000026.1, read on the forward strand.
AGCTCTAATTTCACCAATATCAACCGTAAAACCACCCTTAACCTTACCAGTGAATCGACCAGTAACGATTTCGTCTGCTTCTAATGCTTGCTCTAAGCGAGTCCAAGCACGAGCTCTTTTTGCTTTTTCACGTGACAGTTGAGATTCACCATAGCCGTTTTCAAAAGACTCTAATGCAACTTCAACTTGGTCTCCAATTTCAACTTCAATTTCACCTTTTTCATTGTAAAATTGCTCTATTGGAATGATGCCTTCAGATTTAAGCCCAGCATTGATAACAACGACATCACGGTTAATATCGACGACTGCACCCATAATAATCTCACCAATAGACATATTGGTTTCGACGATACTGGCTTCAAACATTTCTGCAAAAGATTCGGACATGGAAAGAATTTCCTAATATTTTGTTTTAATTAAGTACAGGTCTTATAAAGTAAGACTCGCATTAGTAAAACGGTTAAGTTAATAAAATACTAAAAACCAATGTGTTTTTAGTGACTAAAACAATGTTTCTTCTACGTGTGAACTCACAAGTTTCAAAACAGATTCAAACGATAAACTGGTAGTATCAACAACCAAGGCATCTGTTGCTGGTTTCATCGGTGACGCGACTCGAGATGAATCTCTTTCATCACGTGCATTGATGTCTTCCAGAAGGGCGGCGATATTACACTCAAAACCCATATCATTCAACTGTTTAAAACGTCTTTTCGCCCTTTCTTCTGCCGAGGCGATTAGATAAAATTTACAAACGGCATCCGGGAAAACGGTTGTGCCCATATCTCTGCCATCCGCTATTAGCCCCGGTGTTTTAACAAATCCTTTTTGTACGTCTAAAAACACTTCACGTACTTCGGGAAAAGCAGCGATTTTAGATGCCATGACAGCGACTTTATCTTGACGAATTTCCTGCCCTACATCTTGCTTATCTAAAAACGCAATACACAGCTCTTCACCTGTTTCAAAGTAAATATCCATATCTTTAACACAGTTTAAAACGGCTTTTAAATCATCTGCATCAACATTATTTTGCATGATAGATAATGCGGCTAAACGATAAATTGCACCACTGTCTAATAGGTTAAAACCCAATGATTGTGCTAATTGCAAAGCTATAGATCCTTTGCCTACACCACTTGGCCCATCAATTGTTATAACTGGAATTGTCATTAATTATGTACCTTAATACTCAAACCAACGTCATTAGCCAGATTAACAAAACCTGGGAAAGAGGTATCGACATTGGCGCAGTCATTAATAATAATGTCCTCAGAAGACACTAAGGATGCCATTGCAAATGACATTGAAATACGATGATCTGAATGCGACTCAACCGTACCACCCGTTACTTTACTGCAATGAATTACCATGCCATCTTCAGTCGCCGTGGCATCAACACCTATGGTTTTTAAGCCTTTTTCCATCACTGCAATACGATCAGATTCTTTAACTCTGAGCTCTTTTGCCCCTGTTAAACGTGTTGTTCCTAGCGCTGTACTCGCCGCCACGAACAATACTGGGAATTCATCTATTGCTAGCGGCACAAATTCTTCGGGAATATCAATACCATGTAACTGAGCACTCTTAACCACAATATCTGCAACAGGTTCACCGCCAACGAGTGCTTCATTGCATAAAGTAATATCGGCACCCATCAGCTTTAGAATATCTATAATGCCCGTACGCGTTGGGTTTACTCCTACATGCTTGAGTGTCAATTCAACATCTTTAGATATGGTTGCTCCAACAATAAAGAAAGCAGCCGAAGAAATATCACTCGGAACATCGATATTTGTGGCGGTTAAAGCTTGTCCTCCTTGCACCGAAATTTTATTTCCGTGCACCTGAATATCAACTCCAAAACCCGTTAACATACGTTCGGTGTGATCTCTGGTAGGAGCAGGTTCTATGATTGAGGTCACACCCTTGGCATACAAACCAGCCAACATTAGGCACGATTTAACCTGAGCCGATGCCATAGGCATTTCATAATAGATGCCTTCTAATTGGCCTTTATTTGCAGTAATTGCTAAAGGGGCACACCCCTGATTTTGAGTCGATATTTCAGCCCCCATTAAGGCCAAAGGTTTTGTAATTCGTGCCATAGGGCGAGATGATAAAGACTCATCACCGGTTAAAACACTATCGAACGCCTGTCCAGCCATAACACCACATAACAGACGCATGCCCGTGCCTGCATTTCCCATATACAAATCATTGTCAGGCTTTTTCAATCCGTGCAAGCCAACACCTTGAATAGTGATTTCAGTCGAAGTGTGCGTTATCTCAACACCCATTGCTTGAAAAGAGCGTAAGGTATTTAAACTGTCTTCACCTTCTAAAAAACCCTTCACCACACTGGTGCCATTAGCTAATGATGACAATATAATCGAGCGATGAGATACCGATTTATCACCCGGTACACGACATGTACCCGATATACTTTGAGAAGGTTTACATATAAATTTAGTCATTGATCACCTGATTTTTCTAACATTGTCCATTCACTTTTTAAAAGAGCCAATCATCTCTACGTGTTTTAGCGCGAGTGAAATATTCGTGTAGTTCGTCACCTTGTGACTGATTTATTTTTTCTGATAGATCTGATAATTCTTTCGAGTAGGTTTTAAGCATGGCAGATAACGCCTGTTTATTATGTAAACTGACGTCGCGCCACATGGTCGGGTCGCTGGATGCAATACGCGATATATCTCTAAAGCCCCCTGCTGCATATTTAAAAATTTCTACCTTATCTTCCATGTCGGCTAGGCAATTGACTAGGCTATAAGCAAGCATGTGTGGTAAGTGCGAAGTCGCAGCAAATATTTGGTCGTGATGTTCTACCGACATACTTTCAACTGATGCGCCACAGTTTTGCCACATGGCTTGTATGGTTTCAACCGCACTAACTGAGGTCTTATCATCGGGGGTTAAAATTACCCTGCGTTTTTCAAATAGCTCGGAAAAACCAGCATCAACACCACTATTTTCAGTGCCTGCTATGGGGTGTGCTGGAACAAATTGCTGATAATTACTGGCTAAATTATCCTTGGCAGCTTGTACCACTGTACACTTTGCACTGCCAACATCACTGATAACACAGTTTTTGTTAATATGCGGTGCTATCTGCTCTAACAATGTTGCTATTGCACCTAGAGGTACAGCCAACACCACGACATCGCAACCCTTGACAACATCACTGATTGAGGTGCTATAGCTGTCTAATATTCCGAGCTGCACGCCCTTTTTTAAGTTTACTTCATGACGGGAATATCCCACCACATGCTGCACCGATGATGACGCTTTTAACGCTAACGATAATGAACCGCCAATTAAACCAACACCAATCAATGCTAATCGCTTAATCATCAATTATTTCTCACGCTATCCAACGCATTTTCTAACTGCATCATTTGTTCTGGCGTACCCATTGATATTCGCAGATACTCATCTAAGCCGTAATTAGACACAGGGCGAACAATAATGCCTTTTTGTAATAACGCCTGATAAATAGCCATTGCTGATGCACCAAATTTAACCGTGATAAAATTTGCTACTGAGGCAATATAAAGGTCATTATTGCTCTCTAAATAAGCCCTAAACTTTGTTAGTGCTTGTTGATTTTTAAGCTGACAATCTGCCACAAACTGCTCGTCAGCCAAACTGCTTTGAGCAGCTATTAAGCCTATGCTATTGCCATTAAAAGGTTGTCTGACACGATTTAATACATCACTGACGCTTGAATGACTCACCGCATAACCAATTCGCAATGACGCTAGGCCATAAATTTTTGAAAAAGTGCGTGTGACCACCACATTATCGTATGCTGATAAATAATCTAAACCATTTGGATAATCAGCAGCATCGACGTATTCAAAATAAGCTTCATCTAAAACGATGATGATGGACGATGGTACTTTAGCTATAAAGCGATCAAGTGCCATTTTAGTAAAATACGTGCCCGTAGGGTTGTTGGGGTTAGCGATAAAAATTATTTTTGTTTTAGCATTCACTAAAGCCAGCATAGCGTCTAAATCATGGCCAAAAGCTTGTTCATTATCCTCCCCTAAAGCCTTTGCAACCCTTGCTGTAGCGCCAACGGCTTGCACGACTAAGGGATAGACTAAAAACGCATATTCCGAATAAATGGCTTCATCGCCTACGGTTAAAAAGGTGCGTGCCAATAGGTCTAAAATATCGTTAGAACCATTGCCAATCGTAAGCTGATTCATCTTAATAGCTAACTTTTTCGCAAGGGCTTGCTTTAAGTAATAAGCATTGGCATCGGGATATAAAGACAGTTGACTTAAAGCGCTTTGCAGACTTGCTTGCACAGTAGGAGAGCAGCCCCAAGGGTTTTCATTCGATGCCAGTTTTATGGCTGACGAAATACCAAGTTCACGCTCCAATTCTTCGACAGGTTTACCTGCTTGATAAGGTTGTAATTTAGCGATCGCAGCTATGGCTTGAACAGTCATATCACTGCTTTTGGGTACGAACCTAACACTTTAAAAAATGCCGCCTCATCTTTTAATGAGTCTAAGGCTTCGGCCACAATATCATCTTTTTGATGCCCTTCTATATCAATAAAGAATACATATTCCCACAAACCAGACGGTGCAGGACGTGATTCAATCTTACTCATACTGATATTGTTTTTAGAAAAAGGCTCTAATAAAGATAATAAAGCACCCGGTTTGTTTTTCGCTGAGAGCAATAATGACGTTTTATCTTTGCCACTAGGTGCTACTTCTTCTTTGCCAATCACTAAAAAACGCGTGGTGTTATCAGACATGTCTTCGATGTTTTCATCACACACGGATAAATTAAACACTTCAACCGCTGATAAACCACAGATTGCTGCCGTCGATTCATCTTTACTTGCTAATCGAGCTGCTTCAGCATTGCTACTGACTGGTATGGTTTCGATGTTAGGCACATTATTTAACAACCATTTTTGACACTGCGCTAGAGATTGTTGATGTGAATAAATTTTAGTAATTCGACTGCGGTCACCCGATTTATTCACTAAATTATGATGAATAGCTAAGTCCACTTCACCACATATATTAAGGCTGGTATCCATAAACGTGTCTAAGGTATGAGTGACCACGCCTTCATTCGAGTTTTCAACGGGGACTAAGCCATAATTAACGCTACCTGATTCGACCTTTTTAAACACATCTTGAATCGTAGGCATGGGTACTGTTGTTACCGCATGACCAAATTGTTTATAGGCTGCATTTTGTGTGTAAGTGCCTTCTGGACCAAGATATGCCACTTGCAGTTGCTGCTCTAAAGAAAGACAGGTAGACATCACTTCACGAATTAACCGTGCCGCTTGGTCGTCAGCTAGTGGCCCTTGATTAAGTTCTTTGACCTTACGCATCACTTGCGCTTCACGTTCTGGCCGAAAGAAATTTATTTCTAGATCTGAGTGAGTGTTTTCTTGTCGTTTAACGTCAGCTACATCCATCGCACATTGAGCACGTTGATTCATTAATTCTACGAGCTGTTCATCAATAATATCAATGCGTTGACGAATTTTTTGCAGTTTAGATTCAGACATAACTAACTTTACATGCAACGCGCAGATAATACGCCATCAAGTTTTTCGATTTTGCTTAATACTTTAGCCGAAATTGCACAATCTAGGTCGATTAAGGTATAGGCTAAATCAGCTTTAGATTCATTAATCATACGAATAATATTGGCTTTGTTTTCACCTAAAAGATGCGATATTTGACCCACCATATCAGGTCTATTTTCGTTGGTGACAGCCAAACGAAAATCACTTGCTCTACTCAATGAAACCGTTGGAAAATTAACTGAATTTAAAACATTCCCATTTTCGATAAAGTCTTTAACTTGTTGCGCCACCATAACGGCACAGTTTTCTTCTGCTTCACCTGTTGATGCACCAAGGTGCGGCAAGGTAATCACACCTGGTTTATTTTTTAAAAGCTTAGATGGAAAATCGGATACATATTGGCGAACCTTTCCCGACTTAACGGCGTCAAGAACAGCTTTATCATCTATAATTCCGTCACGTGCAAAATTCATAATCACAACGCCATCTTTCATCATTTTTAAGCGTTCTACATTAATCATGTTTTTTGTCGCATCTATCAATGGCACATGAAACGTGATGAAATCGACTTGAGCTAACATTTCACCAATGCTAGTGACCGGTTTAACGTCAGCAGACAAATTCCAAGCACTTTGCACACTGATTGCAGGGTCAAATCCCACCACGTTCATACCTAACGTCTTTGCCGCATTAGCGACCTTGACACCAATAGCCCCCAGACCAACAACACCTAATGTTTTTCCGGGTAACTCAAAACCAACAAATTTCTTTTTACCTTCTTCTACTGCCACGGTAATCTCGCTATCGCTACCTGAAAGCTGGCTGGTATAACTCCAAGCATCCGTTAAATGTCGGCATGCCATTAGCATAGCGGCTATCACTAACTCTTTAACCGCGTTGGCATTAGCTCCAGGTGCGTTAAAAACAGCAATGCCTTTTTTTGTCATGTCTTCAATGGGAATATTATTAACCCCAGCCCCAGCGCGACCAATAGCCACTACCGATGAAGGAATCTCCATGTCATGCATTTTATAAGAGCGCAATAATATAGCATCTGGCAGAGAGCACTCAGACGACACTTCATAGTCTTCACGCGGTAAATGCTCTAAGCCTACCGCTGAAATATTATTTAATGTTTGAATTTTATACATAGTGTTTCTCTAAGAGTGAGTTGAGGCAAATTCAGCCATATATTCGACTAATTTATCAACGCCCTCTTCTGGCATTGCATTGTAAATGCTGGCTCGCATACCACCCACAGATCTATGTCCTTTTAGCGTATGCAATCCTTTCGCCGCTGCACCTGCTAAAAAATCAGCATCAAACGATGCGTCTTTTAAGGTAAAAGGCACATTCATTAATGAGCGATTTTCTAGCGCGACAGGATTCGCATAAAAAGATGAATCATCAATCGCTTTATACAGTTTTTCTGCCTTACGCTGATTGGTTTTAGCCATGGCGGCTAAGCCACCATTGTCTTTTAACCACTTAAAAACTAATCCAGCAAGATACCAACCATAGGTTGGTGGCGTATTCGCCATTGAGTCAGCCTTCACATGTGTTTGATAGTTAAACATGGCTGGACATGAGTCTTGAGCATCGCCTATCAGGTCATCACGAATAATGACAATAGTTAAGCCTGCTGGGCCAATATTTTTTTGCGCGCCTGCGTAAATCATACCGAATTTAGACACATCAATCGGACGCGACAAAATAGTAGATGACATGTCCGCTATTAATGGAATATCACCTGTATCTGGAATTTCAAAACATTCAACACCGCCAATGGTTTCATTAGGTGTGTAATGCACATAAGCAGCATCTTTGGACAGATTCCATGTGGCTATTTTAGGCATATCGGTAAAACCGTTAGCCTCAGAGCTCGCTGCGATATTAATGTCACCATATCGTTTAGCTTCTGCAATGGCTTTTATCGACCATTGACCGCTATTGATATAATCTGCTTTGCCTGTTCTATGCAGCAAATTCAGTGGGATCATAGCAAATTGACTAGAGGCGCCACCTTGTAAAAACAAAACTTTATAGTTATCAGGAATGCTCATTAATTCCCGCAAATCGGCTTCAGCTTGTTCTGCTATAGAGACATAAGTTTTACCGCGATGACTCATCTCCATAACAGACATGCCATTATCAGAGAAATCCAGCATCTCTGCTTGTGCTTGCTTAAGAACCGCTTCTGGGATCATGGCGGGGCCAGCACTAAAATTAAATACTCGAGACATGTTTC
>CAZORZ010000027.1:0-4060 GCA_964582255.1 uncultured Gammaproteobacteria bacterium
CTCTATTTTACGCCGTTATTTTTGCTGATGATAGATTTAAGCGACATTGATATATTGAATTCGAGTGACGCAAGTAATGGCAAGCATACGGCTTTAGTACAGCTAGAAGGTGTTATTTCGGCCAGTGATGATGCCAGTGCCGATACCATTATTGAGGGTTTGAGTAATGCCTTTGCCGATAGCGACACAGCAGGCGTTATTTTATCTATTAATTCCCCTGGTGGCAGTCCCGTTCAATCAGCGTATATTTATGACGAGATGATGCGGCTACGCAAAGAATACCCAAAGATCCCATTACACGTTGTGGTTACAGACGTGGCTGCTTCAGGTGGTTATTTTATAGCCGCAGCAGCTGAAAATATTTATGTCAACAAATCCAGTATTGTTGGTTCTATTGGTGTTCGTATGGATGGCTTTGGTTTTGTTGGTCTGATGCAAAAAATGGGCGTAGAGCGTCGGTTGCTCACGGCCGGTGAGCATAAAGGCTTGTTGGATCCCTTTTTGCCAGAGGATCAAGCTCAAAAACAGCATCTAAATTTAATGTTAAATGAAGTGCACAGCCATTTTAAACAAGCAGTGATAGAGGGGCGTGGCGATCGATTAAAGACCAGTGAACAGTTATTTACCGGGTTGATATGGACTGGTGAAAGAGGGATTTCACTGGGGTTAGTTGATGATTACGGCAGTGTTAAATCGGTAGCAAGAGACATTATTAAAGCTGAAGATGTCGTAGATTTTACGCCAAAAGAATTATTATTTGATCGTTTAGCAACTAAAATAACTTTGAAAATCAGTCAACAAATTAAATTGCTGGCTAATGATTCGATAAAACTTCAATAAACATGAAAAAAACTCTCTGCATGTTCTACACTTAATGGCAATAAAAACTAGATTAATTTAAACCAATATAGGTTAAAGGAAAACTAATATGTCAGATGTCTTTATCGCTCGTCAGCCTATTTTTGATGCTGATTTAACTGTTTATGCCTACGAACTTTTGTTTAGACAAACAGAAACAGCATTGACAGCAGATGTTATAGATGGAGATAGCGCTACATCACAAGTGATGATGAATAGTTTTATTAATATTGGCTTAGAGAATATAGTTGGTAATCACATCGCTTTTTTTAATCTTACTGAATATTTTTTATCTAATCCTGACTTAATCGTTATCCCACCTGATCAAGCAGTATTAGAGATTTTAGAAGATGTAGAACCAACAGAGGCAGTCGTTCAATCGTTAAAAGACTTAAAGAAACGTGGTTTTATCATTGCTCTTGATGATTTTATCTATGAAGATAAATTCATCCCTTTATTGGAATGTGCCGACATCATTAAAGTTGATGTAACACTGCAAAACCATTCTGAAATCAAGGCAAGTCTAGAGCAATATAAGATCTATAACGTAAAATTATTGGCTGAAAAAATAGAAACCTATGAAGAATTTGAGTATTTTAGAAAATTAGGGTTTCAGTATTTTCAAGGCTATTTTTTCTCAAAACCAACTATTGTTCAAGGCAAGGGTTTAGAATCTAATAAATTATCGTTGTTGCAGTTAGTTGCTAAGGTTAATGATCCCGATATTGAAATTGAAGAGCTCAGCCAAATAATCAGTACCGACATTTCTTTAAGTCACAAGGTATTAAAATATATTAATTCACCATCCAGTGGTATTAGAGCCACTATTGACTCGATTCAGCAAGCAGTGACGTTATTGGGTTTGTCGACTATTAAAAACTGGGTCACGGTGATGGCTTTATCGTCAAATTCAAATAAACCATTAGAGCTTAGTACCACTGCGTTAGTTAGAGCTAAAATTTGCCAGGCTTTAGCCAAAGCCAACAACTTGGAAAAACCCGATAGTTTTTTCACCGTAGGTTTGTTTTCGACACTTGATGCCATGATGGATCAGCCATTTGAAGTATTAATGAATGAATTACCATTGTCTGATGATGCCAAGTTAGGCTTAATAGGGAAAGAGGGAGCCTATGGCGAAGCACTAAAATGTGTGTTAGCTATGGAGCAGAGTGATTTTAGTATTATTGATTTTATGGGGTTAAGTTTGGGTGAAATGTCCGACCTTTATTTAGACGCAGTCAAGTGGGCAGATGATATGCTCAGAAGTACTAAATAGCGCATAATTTATACCGGCTTAAAAACACCGCTTTTAAAGACATTTATAATTGCTGTAGGCATTATAAGTCGCTATACTCCGCCGATTATGCAAAACATGCTTAAAAGAACCTATTCGGTGAAGAAAGAAAGGTCGCAAAAAAACACCTATACGGGTGTTATTGATGCAACTGAATGCTCTCGGCTCTCCGAATTAGTGATTGAAATATTACAAGACATAGACGTTAATTTTAAGATTTTTGACGGCTATGCTGAGTTACCTGAAATAAAAGGCAGCTATAAAGCATCTGTTTCCTTAGAGTGTCAGAGGTGTATGAGTTCATACTCAACTATTATTGAGCATGATTTTCATTTTTATATTGGCACTGAAGATCATCTTGATGATGGTTCTTCGGTTTATGAAGTGGTTAATTCAGAAGATGGTGATTTACTTGATATTATCTTAATGATTGAAGATGATATTATTTTAAATTTGCCATTAATTCCAAGGCATGAAAAAGATTGTAATGACTATTTGCTAGAGATGAATCTAAAAGCAGATAAAGAAGGCATAAAGATTAAGAAAAACCCTTTTGCAGTATTAGAAGGGCTTAAAACCAGTTTAAAACATTGATATTAAATATTTAGGAGTTATCCATGGCTGTTCAAAAAAGCAGAAAGACGCCTTCTCGAAGAGGCATGAGACGTTCACATGATTCACTGACAGCAGAAACACTGTCTACTGAACCAACGACAGGTGAAACACATATTAGACATCACATTAGCGCAGATGGATTTTATCGTGGTAAGCAAGTGATTGCAGATAAAGCTGTCGAAGAAGACGAAGTTTAATTCGTTTAATTCAAACAACAATTAATAGAAAGGGCGATTAAATTCGCCTTTTTTATTTGTCCCAATGAAAAGATATAAAACAATCGCTATTGATGCAATGGGTGGAGACTTTGGTCCTGAAGTCACTATCCCAGCGGCATTAAAAGCACTGCAAGAATTTCCTGAGCTAAAGCTTATTTTAGTGGGCAAAAGCGAAGATATTGCTGAGCAGTTGCTAAAACACGGCGGTAAAGAGTCAGCATTTATTAAAATTCAACATGCAACAGAAGTTGTTGCTATGGATGAATCGCCAGTACTTGCGCTAAAAAAGAAAAAAGACTCATCAATGCGTATCGCTATTGATTTGGTCAAAAGCAATACCGCTGATGCCTGTGTCAGTGCAGGCAATACTGGCGCGTTGATGGCAACCAGTAAATTTGTGCTAAAAACCATTAAAGGTATTAATCGCCCCGCGATTTGCTCTTCTTTGCCCTCAAAAACGGGGCATACTCATATGCTTGATTTGGGTGCTAACATTGAGTGCTCAGCTGAACAGTTGTTTCAATTTGCGGTGATGGGGTCTATTCTTGCCTCAGCAGTAGACCATAAAAAAGACCCATCAATTGGTTTGTTAAATATAGGTTCAGAAGCCATTAAGGGCAGTGAAACAATTAAAGCAGCCAGTCAATTACTTCAAAATAGCGGCTTAAACTATGTCGGTTATGTCGAAGGTGATGACATCTATAAAGGCGGCACAGACGTTATAGTGACGGATGGCTTTAGTGGTAATATTTCACTCAAAACGGGTGAGGGCTTAGCCTCCTTCGTTAGCCATGTATTACGAGAAGGCTTTTCTAAAAATATATTTACTAAAATAATGGGCTTAATTGCTTATCCCGTTTTAGCATCCATAAAAATCAAACTAGACCCTAGGCGCTACAATGGTGCGAGTTTATTGGGTTTAAAAGGCATCGTGGTGAAAAGTCATGGCGGTGCAGATAGCTTTGCTTTTTACAATGCCATCAAGATAGCTTATCTTGAAGCTGAAGAATCTATTACAGAAAAAATAACAGATGAGATTAGTCGTTTATTGCTAAATACATCTAAATAAAATTGA
>CAZORZ010000027.1:4086-4970 GCA_964582255.1 uncultured Gammaproteobacteria bacterium
CGGGAACAGGAAGTTATTTGCCAAAAAAGGTAATGACGAACAAAGATTTAGAAAAAATCGTTGATACCACGGATGACTGGATACGTGAAAGAACTGGTATAGAAAAAAGACACTTAGCTGATCATGATGAAACAACGTGTGATTTAGCCGAACACGCCTCACGACATGCCATAGAGGCTGCAGGATTAAACCCTTCAGACATAGATTTAATTATTGTCGCGACAACAACGCCAGACATGATATTTCCAAGTACGGCTTGCTTATTACAATCACGTTTAGATATACACGGTTGCCCCGCATTTGACGTGCAAGCTGTTTGTACAGGTTTTGTCTATGCCTTAACCATTGCAGAAAAATTTATTAAAACGGGCAGTGCAAAAAATGCTCTGGTTGTTGGTGCAGAAACATTATCACGAATTTTAGATTGGAATGACCGCGGCACCTGTATTTTGTTTGGTGATGGTGCTGGAGCGGTAGTGTTAAGTGCTGATGAAGAAACCGGTATTTTATCAACCCATATTCATGCCGATGGTGATTATGAACATTTATTAAGAGTGCCTTATGGCGTATCTAACGGCCTAGATCAATTAAAAGCAGGAAATGCCTATATTGAAATGAAAGGCAATGAGGTGTTTAAAATGGCTGTTAATACACTAGGCCGCATAGTCGATGAGACCTTATCAGCTAATAATATGGAAAAATCAGATATTGATTGGCTAGTACCACATCAAGCGAATATTCGTATTATTAAGGCCACCGCTAAAAAATTAAAAATGCCCTTAGAGCGCGTTGTATTGACAGTGCAAGATCATGGCAACACCTCAGCGGCCTCAGTGCCTCTAGCCTTTGATACGGCGGTTAGAGATGGCCGCATTAAGAAAGGA
>CAZORZ010000027.1:4988-9559 GCA_964582255.1 uncultured Gammaproteobacteria bacterium
AGATGATACTAATGGAGGCTTTTGGTGGTGGATTCACATGGGGTTCGGCCTTATTGCGCTTTTAAAATTAATGCATTTAATAGAACGAATTTAGTGGGTCGATTTATATGGCTATCGAAATAGAGCGCAAGTTTCTATTAAATAATGATGATTGGACAAAGTTAGAGCATACCTCGGCATCTTATCAACAAGCTTATTTTTGTAACACACAAAAAGTGTCGGTTCGTGTTAGACTGACAGACTATAAGGCATGGATGAGTTTCAAATCAGCGACACGTGAGATTAGCCGATTTGAATATGAATATGAAATCCCACTAGACGATGCTAAGCATATGCTTCAGGAGTTTAGCGAAGGCTCAGTTATCACCAAAACTCGATATTTTGTCCCGATTGATCAGCATATTTGGGAAATTGATGTTTTTGAAGGCGATAACCAAGGGCTAATTGTAGCGGAAATTGAATTGAATTCTGTTGATGAATTTTTTGTAAAACCGCTATGGATTGGTAATGAGGTATCCGATGATGTACGTTATTTTAATAGCAACCTTGTCACTTACCCTTATAAAAATTGGTAAACAACGGATAATAGGCTATAAAAATTTGTAGCTTATAAGTAACCATAAATGGAATGATGTAATTAGGTGTTAATATGTTAAATGTTTTATTAGTAGACGACCACGCATTGGTAAGAAATGGTATTAAACGACTCTTAGAAGATACCAACGAAGTCAAAATAGTTGCCGAAGCTGATAGTGGTGAAGTAGGCGTTAAATTGGCTATAGATTTAAAACCAGACATTATCTTAATGGATATAAATATGCCTGGTATTGGGGGCATAGAAGCCTGCCACCGTATCTTGCAAAGAAACTCTGATCAAAGAATTATTATTTTAACGGTTCATACCGAGCAATCCTTTCCTAAACGCTTGTTAGAGATTGGTGCAAAAGGGTATCTGACTAAAGAATGTGGCATTGAAGAAATGTTATTGGCGATGAAAGCAGTTCATACTGGCGGCTCGCACATTTCTTCAAGTATTGCTCAGCAATTAGCCTTATCTTTGATTCCAGGTGTGGGTCAAAACCCTGTAGATAGTTTATCTCGTAGAGAATTTCAAGTCATGTTGATGATCTCTCAAGGCTTACCCAATAAAGATATTTCTGAACGCTTGTGCCTTAGCCCTAAAACGGTGAGCACTTATCGGTCTCGATTACTTGAAAAACTAAATGCTAAAAGTGAAGTGGATTTAATAAAAATTGCGATAGAACAAGGTTTGTTAGATCTATCTCAACAAGAGGCTTAGTCATTAACCATGACATACCTAAAATATCATCGTGTAAAAAATGTCAGCGTTTAGTAAAGCATTTAACGACAACTAAAAAACAATACCCAAGTTATTTTTGTCAGCCTGTCGCCTCATTCGGTGATGACCATGCCCAATTATTAATCATTGGTTTAGCTCCGGGTCTTGCTGGGGCTAATGCCTCTGGGCGACCGTTTACAGGTGATGACTCTGGTAATTTATTGTTTTCCACACTGTATAAATTTGGTTTTTCAAATTTACAGAAATCCAAACATATTGAAGATGGATTGTTATTAAAAAATTGCAAAATTATCAATGCAGTCAAATGCTTACCGCCGAATAATAAACCAACTTCTGAAGAGATAAATAATTGTAATAGCTACTTAAAACAAGAGATATCGAGCGCTAAAGAGACAAAAATTTTACTCTGCTTGGGGCAAATTGCTCATAAAGCAATACTGAAAGCAAAAGGTTTAAAGCAAAGCGATTATACTTTTTCCCATCATGCTATTTATAAATTAGATGACAAAACAGTATTGATCGATTCATATCATTGCGGGCGCTACAATACACAAACTAAGCGATTAACCGTGGCGAAGTTTGAGGCTGTTTTTCACTCTATAAAAGAACTGATTTAGATGATTGAAAATCCAATAAAATTTGATGCTAAAGACTTTATAAGTACTGTGACATCTTTGCCAGGCATCTATCAAATGTTGAATGATGATGATCTTGTTATTTATGTTGGTAAAGCTAAGAATCTAAAAAAAAGGATATCGTCTTATTTTAGAAATACTGGGCTAACGACGAAAACAATGAGCATGGTTAAGCAAATTGCTAAAATACATGTCATAACCACACGAACAGAAAGTGAGGCGTTATTACTTGAAAATGACCTCATTAAAAACTTAAACCCGAAATATAATATTTTATTTAGAGATGATAAAAGTTACGCCTATATTTGTTTAACAAAACATGAATACCCACGTTTAATTTTTTATCGCGGAAAAATTAACTCAAAAAAAGGGGTGTTTTTTGGGCCTTTTCCAAGTTCAACCGCTATTCGTTATACCATTAACCACATACAAAAACTGTTTAAACTGCGCAGCTGCGAAAATTCCGTTTTTGCAAATAGAAGTCGTCCTTGCCTCCAGTTTCAAATACAACGCTGCTCTGCGCCTTGTGTTAACAAAGTATCAAAACAAGATTATGACACTAAAATCGAATATACCGACCTTTTTTTAAAAGGAAAAAGTGAATTTATTATTAATCAGCAGGTTGTGTTAATGGAGCAGGCAGCTGTAGATTTAAACTATGAATTTGCGGCTGAATGTAGAGATAATATTGAACAACTTCGAAAAATCATCGAAAAACAATTTGTCACTGGTTTTAGTGAGAATCTAGACATCGTTGCTTGTTATACCAAGGATAGAATGTTTTGCATTCAATTGTTTAAATTTAGGGCAGGTCAATCTTATGGTAATAAACCTTTTATTCAAAAGAATGTATTGGAGCTTTCAGAGCAAGAAATTATAGAACGCTTTATTCTTCAACATTATAATCAGCAACAGCTGCCGCAAGAAATACTGTCTAGTCATTCACTTGATAACCATAATTTGATCATCGAACATTTAGCGTTGCTTGCAGGGAAGAAAATTAAGCTATCTTCCTTAGTCAAGAATAAGAAAAAAATTGCATTGGAAATGGCTGTCAGTAATGCTAAAGAGACGTTACATCATTATTTTGTATCGCACAGCAATTTATCACAGCGTTATAAAGCTTTAATAGATGATTTAAGTTTAATTCAAATGCCGAGCAAAATGGAATGTTTTGATATTAGCCATACTCAAGGTGAAGATACCAAGGCCTCGTGCGTCGTATTTAATAGTGATGGCCCTGTTAAAAGTGAATACCGTCGATACAATATAGTTGGGATAACAGGGGGAGATGACTATGCTGCTATGTCACAAGTATTAACTAGACGGTATGAGAAACGCTTAAAAACGCCAGAGTTAATACCTGATCTCATTCTCATAGATGGTGGCAAAGGGCAAATAAGTGCGTCTATGAAAGCATTAAATGCGTTGTCTATTTTTGAAATAAAACCTCAACTACGTGTCATTGGTGTGTCTAAAGGCCCCAAACGTAAAGAAGGCTATGAAGATATTATTGATGAAGAGGGGACAATTATCCCTGTGGCGATAGAATCTGTCAGCCGCCTGTTAATACAGCAGATAAGAGATGAGGCTCATCGGTTTGCGATCACTGGACATCGCCAAGCGAGACAAAAAAGTCGAAGACAATCAAAATTAGAAGGAATACCTGGGGTTGGTGCAAAAAGGAGGCAGCTGTTATTGAAAAAATTTGGTGGCTTACAAGGTATTATCAATGCAGGCGTTGAAGAGTTAATGCAGTTGAAAGGGATAAACAAAGAGACTGCTCAAAGTATCTATGATAATTTCCACGGCTAATTGATAAGTGAAAAACGAATAGAAATGAAACTGACCATCCCAACCTCGATAACATTATTCCGTATCGCATTGATTCCGTGTTTAGTGATCGTCTTTTACTTACCCATCGAAAACGCACATATATATGCTGCGTTTATATTCTTGTTTGCTGCAATATCTGATTGGGCAGATGGTTATCTCGCTAGAAAATTAAATCAAGAATCATCTTT
Organism: uncultured Gammaproteobacteria bacterium; assembly: GCA_964582255.1. GTDB lineage: Bacteria > Pseudomonadota > Gammaproteobacteria > CAYZQE01. The sequence continues at coordinate 8,969 of CAZORZ010000027.1, forward strand.
TGGGGCCTTCTTAGACCCTGTTGCCGATAAATTGATGGTTTCTGTCGCCATAGTGCTTATTGTGCAATCACACCCGACCATTTGGGTGGCTATCCCTTCAGCAGTCATTATATCAAGAGAGATCACCGTGTCGGCGTTAAGAGAGTGGATGGCCGAGCTGGGTAAGCGAGCATCGGTTCAGGTTTCTATGATAGGCAAGATAAAAACAAGCGCTCAAATGATATCAATATTCTTAATTCTCTTAGAGCAATCCATAGCAGGTGTTTCAAGCTTAACTATTGGCCTAATACTATATTATGTCGCGGCAGTGCTTACGCTGTATTCAATGTTTTTATATTTAAAATCTGCATGGCCAACCATTAGGAATAATAGCTAATTTAATTGGAATCAATAAATAGTAATTTATTAAGGGAATGAGTTAAATAAATAAAATATAGACTTAGTGAAGCAGTAATAAAAATTGCTAATTAGATTTTTTGTAGTAATTAGTGAAACCATCGAATTAACGTATAAATATTAATTTCAATGAATATAAGTGGTGCCCGGGGCCGGAGTCGAACCGGCACGGCCGTTAAGCCGAGGGATTTTAAG
>CAZORZ010000028.1:0-9481 GCA_964582255.1 uncultured Gammaproteobacteria bacterium
ATTCATAATGTGACCTAAGAGATAATTATTTTAAATTGAGCTTTAGACCCAACATTAATCAATAAGGGCGAAAGCTTGCGTTTCTAGCGCGACGCAGTATAAGGAAATTCTTATATTTAAGCAACTGATTGATTTTAAACAAACAATAGTGAGATAGAGGACTTTATGTGCGGAATTTATGGCGCATTAAATTTTAAGCAAGGTGGTATTAGTGCATCAATGATGCAAGCGATGAGCAATAAAATTGCCCGTCGTGGACCTGATGATGAAGGTGTGCATCAGCCAGTTGAGCACGTCTTTTTAGGTCATAGACGTTTATCAATTATTGATTTAAGCACCGCCTCGCATCAACCAATGGTCGATAAGGCTTTAAAGCTAAGTATTGTATTTAATGGCACGATTTATAACTACCCTAAATTGCGTGAGTTATTGATTGCTGATGGTTACCAATTTCAGTCTCAGGGTGATACTGAAGTTATTCTTAAGGCCTATCATAAATGGGGTAAGGCTTGTGTTGAGCATTTACACGGCATGTTTGCCTTTGCTATTTGGGATGAAAAGCAACAAGAGCTGTTTTTAGCTCGGGACCGTATGGGCGTTAAGCCACTATATTTTGCGAAAACCAATGACACCTTTTATTTCGCCTCTACGTTACCAGCCTTATTGGCCACAGGGGCTTGTGACACGTCATTAAATGCTGAAGCGTTACATCATCAATTATCATTACACGCGGTTGTTCCAGCACCCCAAACCCTGTTTAACGGCATTCATAAGTTTAAACCAGCTCATTTAATGACGGTGACTAATAAGGGTGAAATGACTGAGCGGCGTTATTGGGATTTAATTGCAAAACGTCCAGAGCAAGCTAAAAGCGCAAAAGAATGGCAGCATGAGATAGAGCAAGCTTTATTAAATGCGGTTAAAACACGTGTGGAAATATCTGATGTGCCTGTTGGTGTTTTACTATCAGGTGGCTTAGATTCCAGCCTAATTGTTGCTTTATTAGCTAAAGCAGGCGTTGAAAATTTTAAAACATTTAGCATTGGTTTTGAAGATATTGGCGATGAAAAAGGCAGTGAATTTGAATTTTCAGATGCGGTGGTTAAACGCTATAAAACCGATCATCAAAAAATCATTGTGCCTAATGAAGATGTGTTAAAACGCCTGCCAGAAGCAGTACAGAATATGTCTGAGCCGATGGTAGGGCAGGATTCTGTCGCGTTTTATCTACTGGCTGAACAGGTTTCAAAATCAGTAAAAGTGGTGCTCAGCGGACAGGGTGCTGATGAAGTATTTGCAGGTTATTTTTGGTATCCGCGGATGCAGGCTGAAAGTGGCAGTTATCAACAGCGATTTAGCACACATTATGTTGATCGATCGCACGAAGAATATTTAACGATGATGTCACCGAAATTTTCCTGTGACGATGTGACATCATCCTTTGTTAAAAAAGAGCTAAACACAGAGCATGCTGATACGTTTATGGATGCTGTATTACGCATGGATGTCACGAGCCTAATTGTCGATGACCCCGTTAAAAGAGTTGATAACATGACCATGGCTTGGGGATTAGAGTCTCGAGTGCCATTTTTAGATCAAAAGTTGGTTGAATTGGCCTTTCAAATGCCCGAAGAGTTAAAATTATCACAGGGTGGCAAAGGCATTTTAAAGCAAATATCGCGTGGTTTAATTCCAGATGCAGTGATTGATCGTCCTAAAGGGTATTTTCCCATGCCTGCGCTTAAATATGTGCGCGGCGATTTTTATGAATTTATGAGCGATATTCTTATGTCGCAAAAAAGTCGAGAGCGTGGATTATTTTCCAGATCTTACATCGACACCTTATTAAAAGAGCCAGAGCAGCACTTTACCAAGCTTAACGGCAGTAAATTATGGCACTGCGCGTTGTTAGAGTTTTGGCTTCAAAGCCAAAATTGCTGAAAAATTGAGTTTCCTCATCATCGAAATAAATTTTTAGAAATGATAGCCTTATTTGTAAAATCATCATGGTTATTCTTCAGAAGGTCAATTAGACTTTTTTATAAAGTAACTAAACGCTATGAGTTTAATAATTAATGAAATATTCTTTATTCGGACAAAGATTTAGCCAGTTTTCTGGCATCACTCAATTAATGGATGATCTTAACGAGGGTTTGTTAAATGATGATGTGGTGATGTTGGGCGGTGGTAACCCTGCGTCTATAAAAGAAGTGCAATCCTTAATGGAAGAGCTTCTACGTCAGCAATTAAATTCTGGTGAGCTGATACATTCAATTGCCAATTATGATGGCCCCCAAGGTAAAGATTCATTTCTTGATGCCTTGGTTGATTATTTTAGTCAGAAATATGGCTGGAAGATATCACGTAAAAACATTGCTTTAACCCAAGGCAGCCAAAACTCTTTTTTCTCATTGTTTAATATGTTTTCTGGTGCAAATACAAAAGGCGTCACTAAAAAAGTTTTGCTGCCATTAACACCAGAATATATTGGCTATAGCGATGTCGGCATTACTGATAATCAATTGATCGGACATCCAGCCATTATTAATGAACTCGACAATGGCTTTTTTAAATACCATGTTGATTTTAATAGTCTGCCTCTAGCCGATGACATTGGTTTAATCACTGTATCGCGCCCAACTAACCCGAGTGGTAATGTGCTAACTGATACTGAAATTAAACGGCTTGATGCGCTAGCTCAACAGCATAATATTCCCCTGTTGATTGATAATGCCTACGGCACGCCTTTCCCGAATATTGTCTTTAGCAAAATTCAGCCATTTTGGAATGACAACACGATTGTGTGCATGAGTTTGTCAAAATTAGGTTTGCCTGGAATCAGAACAGGCATCGTTATTGCTCATGAAGAGATTATCAAGGTATTGTCTAACATAACGGCAAATCATAGCTTGGCGCCAGTAGGCGTTGGCGCATCATTGGTTGGGCAAATGATTAAAGAAGATGTTATTGATGATTTATGCCAAAACAGTATTAAGCCATTCTATCAAAATAAGGTTAATTTAATGGTTAATCTATTGCAGCAGGCTATAAATGATGAGCGTTTTAGTATTCATCAGCCAGAAGGTGCTATTTTTGTTTGGTTGCGCTTTAAATCGTTAGGAGTTACCACATTAGAGCTGTATCAGCGTTTAAAAAACAAAGGTTTATTGATCGTGCCGGGAGAATATTTTTATCCTGGACGCGATGATGATGAACCACATCAACATGAATGTATTCGAATGAATATTGTACAAGATAAACAACAAATAATTAAAGGTATTGCCATTTTAAAGACTGAAATTGAACGTCTTTGGGCACAATAAAAAAGAGGAAAAAATGTCTGAAATAAAAAATGTAACGATTATTAAAGAAATGAACTGTTATTTTGAGGGAAAAGTCACCAGCCGCTCGTTTGAATTAGCCGATGGCTCTAAGCAGTCGTTGGGTGTGATGATGCCGGGTGAATATGAATTTGCAACGGCCGATAAAGAAACGATGGAAATTCTCTCTGGAGAATTAGAAGTGCTGCTCCCTGATACCAGTGATTGGCAAGCTATTAAAGGCGGTGACTCTTTTGATGTGCCTGCAGAATCTACTTTTCAGTTAAAAATTCATAGCATCACTGACTATTGTTGTTCTTACATTAAATAAATATAGCGTCAGTAAAGCGTCAATTAAATGAGCAGTTTATTGACTGTTTCTAAAAACTAATCTAATTAGTGTCCGTAAGCTATTGAATTCTATTGATTTTATTTTTTGGTATAAAAACTGCATTTAGTTTTCGAAAATATTATTAATAGATAAAAATTCAATTATTATTAATAAAAAATAAGGTAGATAAGGAGCAAAACATGGCTAAAGATAAAAAAACCGAAGAAGTCGAAGAAGGTAAAGAAGGTAGTGGTGGCAAGAAAAAGATGATCATGATTATCGGTGGCGCTGTGTTATTGATAGGCATCGCTGTCGGCGCGACTCTTTTCTTAATGGGCGGTGACGAAACTCCAGCAGACGGGGAGGCAGCAGCACTGGCGGAAGAAGTGGTAGAGCCTAAGGGTGACCCTATTTATGTTGAGGTTAAACCCGCATTTACCGTTAATCTTGACCCCAATGATCCCGTTGGCTTTTTACAAGTCGGCATTCAAATATTAACCTATTATGAAGAAGTAGGTGAGGAGCTAAATACTCATATGCCATTGATTAAAAACAACTTATTTACTATGTTTGGCGTACAAAAATCAGCAGATTTACGCAGTTCTGAAGGTAAGGAAAAATTGCAGAAAGAAGTGTTGAAAACAGTTCAAGACGTGATTGATAAGTACGGCAGTGGCGGAGAAGTTGAAAACGTCTTTTTTACCAGTTTTGTTATGCAGTAATGTGACAGACAGAAATGACGAAATTTAACAATCTATAGAGTAGGCATATGAGCACTGATATTTTAAGTCAAGACGAAGTCGATGCGCTATTACATGGCGTAGATGACGGCGCGGTTGATACCTCTTCAGATGATGATCTTGAAAATGGTGAAGCGCGTTCGTTTGATTTTAATAATCAAGAGCGAATTGTTCGGGGCCGTCTGCCGACGTTAGAGATGATTAATGAGCGCTTTGCACGTTATTTTCGCGTCAGCGTTTTTGATATGTTGCGTAAAACAGCAGAGCTTTCAGTGAATGGCATTCAAATGGTTAAGTTTTCTGAATACATTCACAGCTTATTTGTTCCAACGAGCTTAAGTTTGTTAAAAATGAAGCCATTACGCGGTACGGGTTTAGTGATGATGGATCCCAAATTGGTGTTTATCATTGTTGATAATTTCTTTGGTGGCGATGGCTCAATTCACGCCAAAATTGAAGGTCGTGAATTTACTCATACCGAACTGCGAGTTATCGAAAAAGTCGTGCACATGATTTTTGACGACATGGTAAAAGCTTGGCAGCCGATCATGAATGTTGATTTCAGCTATCACAGCCATGAAGTGAATCCACACATGGCGAACATAGTCAGCCCTTCAGAAGTTATTGTTGTGTCTAGTTTTCATATCGAGCTAGATGGCGGTGGTGGCGACATCCATTTTGTGTTGCCCTACTCAATGATAGAACCTATTAGAACTATGTTAGATGCAGGTGTGCAGAGTGATATGGGTGATGTAGACGAACGATGGGCAGTATTATTACGCGAAGAACTCAAGCATGCGAAAGTAGAGGTCTCAGCTGTATTAGGTGAAAAAGAAATGACGTTTTCAGAGTTAGTCGACTTAAAAGAAGGCGATATCATTCCCTTTGAAATGCCAAAAAATATTATGTTGTTAGCCGAAGATATGCCTGTTTTAAGAGGTAAGTATGGTCAGCATAATGGCAAGGTGGCTATCGCGGTGTCAGAAATCATTGAATTATTTGACATGGAAAACAAAGATATTAAAGAAGCCCTTAAAGGAAATAGCGCATTGCCAAATAATGATGATAAAAACACGAACAAGAATAAAAAATAGAGGTATGTGTGATGAGTGAAGAAGGCGAAAATGTAGATCAGGATGCGATGGCAGATGAATGGGCCGCCGCAATGGAAGAACAAGAAGAAGTGGATGGCCCTCCTTCGACCGATGAGCCCGAACTTGCCGAAATGGCAGAACTCACCGAAACCGATGATAACTATACAACTGGTGATAGCAAACTTGATGTTATTTTAGATATTCCAGTGACTATTTCGATGGAAATTGGGCGCACCAAAATAAGCATTCGTAATTTATTGCAGCTCAATCAAGGTTCTGTTGTTGAATTAGATCGTTTAGCAGGTGAGCCAATGGATGTGTTGGTGAATAACACGCTTGTCGCTCATGGTGAAGTGGTGGTGGTTAATGAAAAATTTGGCATTCGTTTAACCGATGTTATCAGTCCTGCTGAACGGATTAAAAATTTAAAATAAATATGAAACAAGCGATGCTCTTTTTGGGGCTTTTTTTCCCGTTTTTAGTGTTTGCTGATACGGTAGCAGCTCAAAATACGGCACTGTCTTCAGGCTATATGGCTAAGCTTTTATTATCACTAGGCTTGGTAGTGGGTATTATTTTTGCTTTGGCATGGGTGGTAAAGCGCTTTAATTTTGTGCCTCAGCAAGGTCGAGGCATTATCCAAATTATATCAACGCTTTCAGTTGGCTCTCGTGACCGCATTGCACTCATTCAAGTGGGTGAAGAGCAATTACTCATCGCTGTTAGCCCAGGTCGCATAACAAAACTACACAGTTTAGAAAAACCCATCCAAACTTTAAATGCTAAAACACTTGAAGAGGGTTCGTTTAAAGATAAGTTAAACACACTACTCAACAAAGACAATCAATCCTCAACAGAGGAAAAAACATGAATCAACGATTGTTATTGAGCATAATTACATGTGCTAGCTTCTTGTTATTTAGTGCAGATATATTTGCTCAAGCAGCCAATACAGGTATTCCTGCCATTACAGTGCAAGGTGGTGCTGCAGATGGCCAGAGCTATAGCGTCACCATAGAAATTATTGCATTGATGACTATTTTAACGCTGTTGCCAGCAATGTTACTCATGATGACATCTTTTACGCGCATAGTTATTGTGCTGTCTATTTTACGACAGGCTCTTGGCACACCTCAAACTCCATCGAACCAAATTATCTTAGGCTTAGCGCTGTTTTTAACGCTCTTTATCATGACGCCTGTTTTTGACCAGATTAATGAGGTTGCTATCCAGCCGTATCTGCAAGAAGACGTGAATGTTTTTGAAGCCTTAGAAAAAGGTTCGGTGCCGTTAAAAACATTTATGCTGGCTCAAACGCGTGAGACAGATATTCGTATGTTTGCCGATATTGCTGGTATTGATGAAATACAGTCACCTGAAGATACGCCATTAAAAATTCTGATGCCAGCTTTTGTCACCAGTGAACTTAAAACAGCATTCCAAATTGGCTTTTTGATTTTTGTGCCCTTTGTCATTATTGACCTTGTTGTTGCTAGTGTGTTGATGTCAATGGGTATGATGATGTTGTCTCCAATGATGATTTCTTTGCCATTTAAGCTGATGTTATTTGTTTTAGTAGATGGTTGGGCATTGATAATGGGTACCTTAGCCTCTAGCTTTTTGGTGGCGACTTAATGAATGAAGATACCATCATAGATTTATCGCAACAGGCGTTATATGTGGTGGTTTCATTGGCTGCCCCGATGTTAATTTCAGCCCTAGTGATTGGTTTAGTGGTGGGTATGTTTCAAGCGGCAACGCAAATTAACGAAATGACCTTAAGCTTTATTCCTAAGCTATTTATTTTGGTGATAGCTCTCATGGTAGCAGGGCCGTGGATGTTAGATTTATTAGTCAACTATACGCGCGATCTGTATCTGAGTATCCCCGGGTTGATTGGCTAATGGAAATCACCGCAGCAGAAGCAACGGCTTTTGTTGGCTCAATGATGTGGCCGTTTATCCGTATCAGTGCCATGTTTATGGCCATTCCAGTATTTGGTACACGTTTGGTGCCTACGCGAGTGCGTATCATGGCGGCGGTCGCTATTACCTTTCTCATTATACCGCTCATTCCTCCCGTTCCAGTGGTTGAAGTATTATCATTAAGCGGTTTGTTGATTACCATGCAACAGGTGCTGATAGGGGTTGCTATGGGCTTTATTTTGCAATTAGTGTTGGGTGCATTACTCATTGCAGGTGAGGCTATCTCGATGGGCATGGGCTTAGGTTTTGCCACTATGATTGACCCACAAAACGGAGTCAGTGTTCCGGTGATCTCTCAATTTTTCTTAATTATGGGTACCTTATTATTTCTCTCATTAGGCGGGCATTTAATGCTCATACAGTTGTTAGTAAATAGTTTTACCACCTTACCCATTGCAGAAGTTGGCGTCACAAGAGACGATTTTTGGGCAATTGTCAGTTGGGGCTCTAGCATGTTTGTGGGGGCTATATGGTTGGCAGTTCCAGCCATTATTTCAATATTAGTGTTAACCATTGCGATGGGCGTGATGACTCGAGCAGCACCTCAGTTAAATATATTTTCAGTGGGTTTTCCAGTGACTATTTTTATGGGCTTTGTCATCATTATGTTGATATTGCCGACGTTTCCAGAGCATTTTAGTCGTATGCTTTTAGATGCTATGCAAATTAGTCAATCAATTGCCAATGTGTCTGCCCCAGCGGCTTTAAGTGTGGGGACACCCTAATGGCTGAAAGTGAAAGCGGACAAGAAAAAAGCGAAGAACCCACCGAGAAAAAACTAAAAGAAGGGCGTGACAAAGGCCAAGTTCCTCGGTCAAAAGAGCTTAATGCCATGGCTATCATGGTGTTTGGTTCACTGGGTTTTATTATGTTTGGTAAAGCAATGATTGAGGATTTAGCTGAAATCATGAGACAAGGTTGGACCTTTTCCCGCGAAGAATTATTAGCGGAAGATATAATGGTGACCAGCTTTGTCCAATCTATGTTTGCTGCATTATCAGCCATTACGCCATTTTTAATATTAATGGCAGTGGTTGCTATTTTTACCCCCGCTTTATTAGGCGGCTGGGTGATGAGTTCTGACCAAATTACGCCTAAATTTAGCCGAATTAACCCTGCTTCGGGTATAAAAAGAATGTTTTCCGCTAAAGCGCTAATGGAGCTTTTAAAGGCAGTGGGTAAGGTGGGCGTTGTGGGTGGTGCCGCTTATATTATCTATGTGTTCTTTCATCAAGATTTACTCAATCTAGGCAGAGAGCCTTTTGATCAAGCGTTAAAACATGGTGCTTGGTTATTTGCTTACAGTTTTTTAATTTTATCCTTTGGTTTAATTTTAATTGCTTCAATTGATGTGCCCTTTCAAGTATTTCAGCACATTAAAGAGCTTAAAATGACGCTGCAAGAAGTGCGCGATGAAATGAAAGACACAGAAGGTAAGCCAGAAGTAAAATCGAAAATACGGCAATTACAGCAAGAAATGGCGCAAAAACGGATGATGGAAGACGTACCCAAAGCCGATGTTATTATCACTAACCCCACTCATTTCGCCGTTGCTTTGCAGTATGATCCCGACAATATGGCAGTGCCAAAAGTGTTAGCAAAAGGCAAGGATTTGATCGCGCTTAGAATACGAGAAATTGCGCAAGATAATGATATTGAGATTTTTGAGGCTCCGCCCTTAGCGCGAGCCTTGTATGCAAGTTGTGAAATTCAGCAAGAAATACCGGGCCATTTATTTTATGCAGTGGCACAAATATTAGCGTTTGTATTTCAGTTAAGAGTGGTTAAAGAGCAAGGTTTAGCAATGCCTGAGCGTCCAGACCCCTATGTCCCAGAAGAGGAAAAATAATGCTAAATAATATGTTTGACGGTTTAAGAAATATCAAATTGTCTGGATTGGGCGCACCATTACTATTGATCATCATGTTATCCATGATTATCTTGCCCTTGCCCCCAATTTTATTAGATTTATTTTTTAAGTTATAGCACCCCTCCCCACACAAATACGCTA
>CAZORZ010000029.1:0-9316 GCA_964582255.1 uncultured Gammaproteobacteria bacterium
ATAAGCGACACTAAAACGGATTGGTTTAAACTGAGTGAATCCAAGCAATGTGCTCTTGCAAAGATGGATATGATCTTTATGCGTAAAGACCCACCATTTAACATGAACTACATCGCAACCACTTATTTACTTGAGTTGGCCGAAAAAGAGGGCTGCTTGATTGTCAATAAAGCCAGCAGCTTACGTGACTGCAATGAAAAACTATTCACCAGTTATTTCCCTCAATGCTGTGTTGACTATTTAGTCAGTAATAATAAAGCGCAAATGTTGGCTTTTATCCAACAGTATAAAGATATTATTATCAAACCTCTAAACGGCATGGGCGGCGAATCTATTTTTCGCATTCAAGCCCATGATGGCAACACTAATGTCATCTTAGAAACCGTTAGCCAGCACTATACTGAACTGGTGATGCTGCAAGTTTATATCCCCGATATAAACAAAGGCGACAAACGCATATTACTCATTAACGGCAAAGCCATTCCTTTTGCATTGGCGCGCATTCCTCAAAATGGTGAAAACAGAGGCAATATAGCCGCAGGTGGTACAGGCGTTGGTCAACCTTTAAGCAAAAGAGACCTGTGGATTTGTGAACAGATTGGCCCCGAACTTAAAAAACGCGGCTTATATTTTGTCGGCATTGATGTCATTGGCGATTATTTAACTGAAATTAACGTCACCAGTCCAACCTGTATTCGTGAATTAGATAGCCAATTTAATCTCAATATTAGCGCTACTTTACTGGACGAACTCGAAGCAGTTATTAAGCAGCAATGACACTGCCCTTACGGCTAATCACTATTAGCCTCTTAGTTATACTGACTGCCTGCCAATCTAACGCCGTTATTGTTGGACAAAAGGTTTTAAGTTTCGGCACTTTAATTGATATTACGATTGCGACCAGCATCGGGCAAAAAAACAGCGCAGAACAGGCTTTGCAAGAGATCGAACAACTATTAAAGCAACGCCACCATCAATGGCACGCGTGGAATCCTGGCGACCTATCCGCGCTAAATGCGTCATTAAATAAAAAAGAGCATGCGATCGTTAACGATGATATTTTAAAGCTAATCCAGCTTTCGAAATATTATTATCAAGCCAGCAACGGTCTTTTTAATCCTGCTCTTGGTCTGCTGATACAAGCATGGGGCTTTCACGAAAATGCCACCACGGATGACGCTTTAATTAAAAAAATACAGCAGCGCATACCAACCATGCAACACATTAACATTGACGAGAATCAGATCAGCAGCAATAACCCTTTCACCCAATTAGATTTTGGCGGCATTGCAAAAGGGTTAGCCATTCAACAAATTCAAGCAATCTTAGCGGAACATAAGTTAAACAATTATCTTATTAATATCGGAGGCGATTTATATGCCCACGGTAAAAAACATCATAAAAATTGGGTCGCAGGCATTCAAAATCCATTTCAGTCTGGCGCGCTGGCATCCTTAAGCTTTATTCACAACACCAGTTTATTCACCTCTGGTAATTATCAGCGTTTTCATAAAAATGGCGATAAAATCATCCATCATATTATTAACCCCAGAACAGGAGCGCCCAGCACTGCCGCTAGTGCGGTAACCGTTATCCACGACAATCCTATTACAGCTGATGTTGCAGCAACAACTCTGATGATTGCTAGCCCATCAGAATGGCAACAAATCAGCACTAATTTAGGCTTAGTTGATTATTTAATTATTACCTCAGAGCAACAAATTTGGCTCAGTAAAAGCATGTTTGATAAATTAACATTCAATACTGAGTTAAAAGTACATATAATCGATCCATAGCATTACACCCAAATCCTGTAAGTAGAAGCACATATATTGCACAAGCTCTTGATTCCTAAAACTATTTAAATTTTCTGCAATCACAATAAGGATTACGCTCAAATTTAAAATCGCTTTAGAAACCAATATCTTGCACAATATACGCACTTCTACTTACAGGATTTAGGTTACATTTCACTTTTTATGAACCCACAATCACCAACCGTTCGCATTACCGCTTCAGACAGACTTGGGTTTACGCTTTTCATCGCTCTTATGTTGCACGCCATTGTCGTTTTAGGTATTAGCTTTAAACACCTAGATGTTGCTAATGAGCAGGCCTTGCCTAGCCTAGATATTATTCTGGCGCAAACCAAAAGTCATTCAACGCCTGATGAATATGATTTTTTAGCGCAGCATGACCAGCAAGGCGGTGGTCAAAGCAAAGATAAAGCACGCCCTGGCGCACCGGTTAGCGCCAACACACCCATTGATCAGCGAGGTTTTGCAGCAAAAAATCAACAGGCGCTAAAACACAGCGCGCAACAACAAATTGATAAAAAAATCTTAACTCAGCAACACGCAGAGCGTTCAAGCCCTTCTGCTGAGCAACAAAAAAAGTCTACCTCTGACAGCCGTCAACAACGATCTCAACCACAACTAAGAGTTGCCAGACTTCAAGCTGAAATAAAAAAAATGAGGTCGGAATATGCCAAACGGCCAAAACAAATTACTTTAACCGCCTCAACCAAAAAAGCTGTGGAAGCCAGTTACCTCTCTGAATGGGTGCGTAAAATCGAGCGTATTGGTAACTTAAACTACCCGCAAAATGCTCTTAAAAAAAATCTTAATGGTGCGCTACGTCTTAACGTCACGATCAACAAACAAGGCAAGGTTCTTAAAATTAGCGTATCTAAATCATCGGGCAGCAGTATTTTAGATGCCGCGGCGAAGCGTATCGTGAGACTAGCAGAGCCATTCAAACCATTCTCCAAAGAGCTTCAAAATTCTGCCGATCAAATTGTCATTATTCGTACTTGGGAATTTTCCAGCCAACGACAACATTTAAACACTTCAGGTTAATGCCATGAGCAGCTCGCCTAAAAAGCACGGTTTAAGTAATCACTTTTTAATTTCAACACCACAGCTAAAAGATGGGGTTTTTAATCAGTCCATTGTTTATATTTGCGAGCACAGCAAACAAGGCAGTATGGGCTTAAAAATTAACCACATCTTGCCGTTAAAGCTTGAAGATATGTTTTTTCAGCTCAACATCCCCTCTAAAAATGAAGCAAATAAAACCACTCATCTGTTAGATGGTGGTCCGGTCAATGTACAACAAGGTTTTATTATTCACGATACCAAACAGCAACAGTGGGAGAACTGTTTAAAAGTCGATGACCAGCTCTATGTCACCACCTCCAAAGACATTTTATATGCCATTGCTGACAACACCTTAAAGGGACGCTATATTGTTGTTTTAGGTTACTCTGGTTGGTCGTCAGGGCAGCTAGAAGACGAACTAAAGGAAAATTCTTGGATGACAGTTCCTGCCACAAATGAGATGATCTTTAACCCTGATAAGTCACTTATCTGGCCACATTGTGTCGAACAATTAGGCTTCGACTTTTCACAACTATCAACCATGACTGGCAATGCCTGATTCAATAAACGACATTCAACAAATAATGGGGTTTGATTTTGGCACACGCTGGATTGGAACAGCCGCAGGACAAATGATCACCAAAACAGCAAGCCCTTTAAAGACCTTTGAAAGTAAAAACACTAAACCTGATTGGGAGGGTATTGAACACATCATAAAAGACTATCAGCCTGACCTATTGGTCATAGGCTTGCCTTTAAACGCTGATGGCAAAGAACAAGATATCTCGCTAAAAGCACGTAAATTTGCGCGCCAGTTAGAAGGACGATTTCATATTAAAACCGAAATGATTGATGAACGATTAACCACACGCCAAGTCTATATTGACAGCGCTGACCAACACTTAACAAAACAACAGATTGATATGCAATCAGCCGTGTTAATCACTCAAAGCTGGATTGATAATCACACTTAATTATGGGCTCACTTGATATTTTTGAACGCATTGGCTTATGGTTTATCCCCGTTGTTTTTGCCATCACCTTACATGAAGTAGCTCACGGTTTAAGCGCATATTATCTTGGTGATTCAACGGCTAAAAGCTTAAATAGATTAAGCTTAAACCCACTTCGCCACATTGACCCTATTGGCTCAATTACTGTTCCACTTATATTGCTATTGGTCAGTAACTTTGTGTTTGGCTGGGCTAAACCAGTGCCTGTTATTTTTAGTAATTTACGCCGCCCTAAACGCGATATGATTTTAGTCGCAGCTGCCGGCCCATTTGCTAATTTCTTAATGGCTATTTTTTGGACCTTGTGCTTAAAGCTTGGCACTGAAAACATCATTGCAAGCGCCATGATCAATGACATTCTAGTATACTCAGGGGCTGCTGGAATTTTAATTAATTCAGCGCTTATGATGCTCAACTTGCTGCCATTATTGCCGTTAGATGGTGGGCGAATTTTAAATGGTTTATTACCCGACAAAATTAGCTACTGGCACGCTAAAACAGAACGCTTCGGCCTACCGTTATTAATCATACTTATATTGAGCGGCTCAATGCAAAGCACCATGCTGTCGCTAATATTAACGGCTTTATCACTTTTTTCCTGGCTCACTCAAGTCCCTATAGAGCATATAACGCAAGCCTTATTCTTTATGATGGGTCGATAAAGAGACCCTGAAACCTATAGCTTAAATCGTTATATTTTAAACAGACCCTGTGTATTTTTAACTGTTTGTTGTGCAATTTTCAAGCAACTTTGTTGTTTTAGTTGTGCCACTTTATTTAACTGATTTAACATAAAGGCAGGCTGATTCAGCTGTCCTTTATTATCAGGTCCTGTTTGATCGGGCGCGTCTGATTCAAGCAGCAAATGCTCAAGAGCAATTTCTTTTACTATAGACTGTAGTTTTTTTGCTCTATCAAAACATACTGTCGCCGCAATACCTAACTTAAAACCTAAGTCAGTTAATTGCTCTGCCTGTTGCAAGCTACCCGAGAAACTATGCACGACACCACCACCCGTTAATTGTTTTTTCCGCAATATAGACAATACTCTGTCGAGTGATTTCCTACTGTGGATAATACAAGGTAAGTCCAAATTTTGGGCAATGCAAAGCTGAGCTTCAAATAATTTAATTTGTGCTTCTTGATTTGCATCTTGATGATAAAAGTCTAAGCCACACTCACCGACCGCTATCGCTTTATGCTGCGTTAAAGTTGCCTCTAAAACAGCCATATCAGCATCTTCATGTTTGTTCATAAACATCGGATGATAACCATATGCAATATGTACTGAGCTATCGGCTTGCTGCAAAGCCCTTAATAATGACCATCTCTGCTGCGTTGTCGCAGGCACTATAAAGCTCTTAATACCGGCTATTTTTGCATTATTAATAATGTCTGAACGATTTATATTGAATCGGTCATCATCTAAATGGCAGTGCGAATCAATTAAATCCATCTCTAGTAAGATGGCGATCTTAATAAAATATGTGTGTAACCCAGTTTGATGTAATCATTTATTTGCGCTGGGGCGCTGGGCGATACATCAATAAAATCAACATATTCCGATTCGTCGACACTACGCCATGATGAATGTGTGCCACACACATGCAAATTAACGCCTTGGTCAGATAAGCTTCTTAATGTCTTAAATGCCACTGCATGTTCATCTTCCTTGTCGGTTGTTAGATCAAACTGCTCGTTACCGTGAGATACCACAGCGATATCTAAATCGGGGTGTTTTTCTCGTAATTGCAGTCTAAATTGTTTTATCATGGGCGCTGCCCAGCTCCAAACATCGTCATCCCAGCTAATCACTTCAAACACAATACCATCAGGTTCCTTATCAGAATTTAAAATTTTATTAACTGCATAATTATTATAAGTTTGCGAAAATACAGTATTCGACATAAAAATTGTCGCGAGTAAGATGATCTTTAACATTAATTTCATTGCTCTATTCCTTATTATTGAACCCTTATGACCCACGTTTGATCATTTTGTTGCAGACAAAAAAAAGGCGCTGCAAGCAGCGCCTTTTTCAATCAACACAAAACACTAGCCACGGTTAGCTAACATAGTCTTCATAATTGGTGTCAAGATGATCTCCATCGCAAAACCCATTTTTCCACCAGGAACAACAATAGTGTTTCGACGAGACATAAATGAGCCAGTAATCATGCCTAACAGGCATTGAAAATCAATATGGAATTTTTCTGGATCTTTAAAACGAATAACCACAAAACTTTCATCGGGCGTAGGAATATCACGCGCGATAAAAGGGTTAGAGGTGTCCACCGTAGCAATACGCTGAAAGTTAATGTCTGTTTGTGAAAACTGAGGTGTAATGTATTTAACGTAATCAGGCATACGACGTAAAATAGTTTCTACAATCACTTCTTCTGAATAGCCACGCTCTGCGTTATCACGATGGATTTTTTGAATCCACTCTAGGTTTACACTGGGTACAACACCTACTTTTAAATCAACATGAGATGTCATATCAATCTCATCTGTCTTGACTAAACCGTGAAGACCTTCATAAAACATAAGATCAGTGCCTAGCTCGATATCTTCCCAAGGAGTGAATTCACCTGGCGTATGTGATGTACCGAGGCGTGCATTATGCTCTACTGCTTCTGGCTCACTGTGCAGGTAATAACGCTTTTTACCAGCACCTGTTGCAGAATAGGTTTTAAATAAATCAGCCAATAAGTCAAATTCATTGGCATCAGCACCAAAATGACTAAAATCTTTTCCAGCATCAACTGCATCTTGCATTTTCACCTTCATAGAAGCACGGTCAAAACGATGAAAGCTATCGCCTTCTACAACAACAGGGTTTATTTTTTCACGGGTGAAAATAGATTCAAACGCTTTTTTTACAGTAGATGTGCCAGCGCCAGATGAACCAGTGACGACGATGATAGGATGTTTTTGAGACATAGTATTTCCTTTAAAAGAATGTAATTTCGATCAATCATTTAAGCGTTAACGCTTATTGATAGGGACTTATTAAAATTTAATCAGCTATTTTACAAATTTTTTTGGTTTGAAGCGAATTTATTCTACTTGTGCGCTTAATAATGGTGTTTATTAGCTCGTCATTATTTCTACAGCGTACATTAGCGGTTAGAAACCTTTTCAAACAGCAGATCAGAGATGTCATGCGCTAAACGCAACCCTCTTTTTTCGAATTTTGTATCGGGACGATAATTGGGTTTTACTGAAACGCCCTTTGTATTGCCTAGATTTTCAAAGCGCGCATCTGTTAAAAACTCATCGGCCATATGGTCTGCATAATTCTGCCAATCTGTTGCCATGTGAATGACTCCTTTTAATTGAAGCTTGGCGACTAAAAAATCACGGAATTTTTGGTTCACAATGCGCCGCTTATGATGCCGTTGCTTATGCCACGGATCGGGAAAAAATAGAAACACTCGCTGTAATATAGCATCAGGCACCATGTCTCTAAACACCTCAATGGCATCATGCGACATGATTTTAAGGTTTGTTAAGCCCAACTGATGGATGTTTAATAATATTCGTCCCACACCTGGCGTATGCACTTCGATACCGATGTATTGAGACTCTGGGTCATTTTTTGCCATTTCGATTAAGCTGTCGCCATTACCAAAACCGATCTCAAGCTTGATCGACTCATTTTGTAACGCTAATTGCTTAAAAATCGCATCCGACTTTTCATAGTCGATGCCATACAAAGCCCACAATTCATTGATAGCCTGTTTTTGAGTGACACTTAAACGTCCAGATCGACGTGCAAAACTGCGAATTTCTCGCCTGTTGATGGGCGTAGAGCTGTTGGTCATACTTAGCTAATAAGTCCGTCGATTGGAGACGATGCCGAGGCATAGCGCTTTTTAGGCATGCGGCCCGCGTGAAAAGCCTTACGCCCTGCAATAATGGCATATTTCATTGCCGAGGCCATAAGCACAGGGCTTTTAGCCGCCGCAATGGCACTGTTCATTAATACGCCATCACAGCCCATTTCCATTGCGATAGCGGCATCAGAAGCCGTGCCAACGCCAGCATCAATGATGACTGGCACGTTCGCATTATCAATAATTTCCAAGATGTTGTAAGGGTTTGTAATCCCCAAGCCAGAACCGATTGGCGATGCTAAAGGCATAATCGCAACACAGCCTATTTCTTCGAGACGTTTAGCAATAATGGGGTCGTCACTGGTGTAAACCATGATATCAAACCCTTCTTTTACCAGTGTTTCAGCAGCGTCTAAAGTCTCTAATACATGCGGCAACAAGGTTTTTTGATCGGCTAATACTTCCAGCTTAACCAAATTATGGCCATCTAATAATTCACGCGCTAATAAACAGGTGCGCACAGCCTCTTTGGCATTAAAGCAGCCTGCTGTATTGGGTAAGTAGGTGTATTTTTCTGGCGAAATAACATCTAACAAACTTGGCTCATCTGGGTTTTGACCAATATTAGTGCGGCGAATAGCCACCGTAATAATTTGTGAGCCACTGGCTTCGGTTGCCGCTTTGGTTTCCGTTAAATCTTGGTATTTTCCTGAGCCTACGAGCAAGCGTGAAGAATAGCTTTTACCCGCGATTACTAATGCATCTGTTGATTCAGTCATTTTTTGTTAACCGCCTCCAATAGCGTGTATAATTTCGATAGTATCATTTGCCGTTAATAGCGTTGAATTGTGACGACTTTTTGAGATAATGCATTCGTTAACCTCGACGGCTAACCTCTTTTCTGTCAACGACAAATGAATAATTAAATCTTTTACCGTAGCAGAGTCTTTTATTTCAATCTCATCGCCATTTACCATTAATTTCATTGCACACCTCTATTTTGCCACGCATTTTACACAAAAAACATGAGCACAGTTAATATCATTGGTGCGGGCATCATTGGTATGCTGTCAGCCCATGAGCTGATTAAAAAAGGCTTTAAAGTGTCCTTATTTGATCAAGGCTACGCAGGGCAAGAATCCACTTGGGCTGGAGGCGGCATTATCTCACCTTTGTTTCCGTGGCGTTATGACAATACAGTGACCCAATTGTCATTATTAAGTCAAAAAATATATCAAAATACCTTAGATGAGCTGCATGAGTTTTCAGACATTGATCCTGAATTTACGCACAGCGGCATGTTGTTGCTTAATTGTAACGATGTTGATGCGGCTTTAAGCTGGTCCCATAAATTTGACGTTGATATACAGAAAATTGCTAAAACCGAATTAGACGCTCGCTTTAAACTCCTAAACCCTGATTTTGCACACGCATTGTGGATGCCTCATATCCATCAAATTAGAAACCCAAGGTTTGCACAACTGGCCAAACAAAGTTTAATCAATCGTGGTGCGATATTTTACGAAAATATGGCCATTTCGCAGATGAATATTAAACACCATGTCATCCAGTCTATTCAAAGCCA
>CAZORZ010000030.1:0-9186 GCA_964582255.1 uncultured Gammaproteobacteria bacterium
TAAGTAATAGACTTAAAATGATAGCTTTTCAAGTGTTTGAATGGCATCACTAATGGCCATATTTTGATGCCCTGCTTTAATATCTTTAGCGCATTTTATCAATGTTTGTCGTAGAGCAGGTGCGATAGCTCTGTGTTCTGGGTTTAGATATTGGTTGCGTGAGCTTAAAGCAAGGCCATCCTCTTCACGCACGGTTTCGCAACCCACGATATCTGTGTCGATGTTCAAATCGGACACCATTTTTTTAATCATCAACCATTGTTGATAATCCTTTTTACCGAAACAGGCAATATCAGGCTGAATGATATTAAACAACTTGGTGACAATGGTGGCAACCCCAGAGAGATGTCCAACACGTATTGTCTCTTCTAGCGATTCACCAATATCACTGACGATAATTTGAGTGCTATTTTCAACCGGCAATAAACTGTGTTGATTCGGTAAAAACACGATGTCGCATTGTTGTAATTTAAGTTGTTTTAAATCGTCTTCAAGCGTTCTTGGGTATTGTCCAAAATCTTCATTGATACCAAACTGTAAAGGGTTAACGAATATGCTGACAACAACGATATCGCATAATTCGCGTGCTTTTTTTAGTAAGGATAAATGGCCTGCGTGAAGGTTTCCCATGGTGGGGACGAAGGCGATGCTTTTTGATTGTTGTTTTAAGGCTTTTATCGCTATGGTTAACTTTTTAGCATGTTGAAATTCTTGCATTTAAAAGCTGTGTTCGGCAGTCGGGAAAGTACCGTTTTTAACGGCTTTAATATAGGCTTTTATGGCGTTTTCGATGCTGCCTGACTCGGCTAAAAAGTTTTTAGTAAACTTGGGTGATTTACCTTGTGTGATACCGAGCATATCGTGCAATACTAATACTTGAGCATCGCATTGATTGCCTGCACCTATACCGATGACAGGAATTTCTAAGGCATCGGTGATGGTGGCAGCAAGCGCACTGGGAACGCACTCTAATAGCAACATATCAGTGCCAGCTTGTTGCATATTTAAGGCTAATTCAAGCATGGCATCAGCGCTTTCTTTTACTTTGCCTTGCACTTTATAGCCGCCCATTTTATGCACACTTTGCGGCTGTAAACCTAAGTGGGCACAACTTGGAATGCTGTAATGACTCAGTGCTTCGATGTGTTTGAGCTGAGATGCACCACCTTCTAGTTTGACAATTTGAGCATCCGTTTGTTTTAAAATTTCGCTGGCATTATCTAAGGTTTGTTGCGTCGAATTAAGGCTGCCAAAAGGCATGTCCATCATCAGCATAGAATGCTGTAATCCTTTTTTTACAGCCTTACCATGATAAATCATGTTATTGACGGTGACAGGCAAGGTTGTGTCATGACCCTGAATCACCATGCCTAATGAGTCGCCAACTAAAACCATTTCGACACCACACTTTTCTAATAGAGTGGCAAAACTATAATCATAAGCGGTTAAGCAGGTAAATTTTTCACCACGGCTCTTATAGTCTTTTAATAGCGGCAGGGTGATTTTTCGGCTTAAAGGTTTAGCAGAAGTCATAGTTTAACAATAAAGATTTGTAATGAGTGAATGATGAAGGATTAAAGCTTAATCGTCCAGTTTGTGCAGTTTAAATTTTGGTGCATTGTTAATTAAATAACTCAGACTGCCTAAACCTGAAATATAAAAGTCTTCACTTATTTCTAATAGTGGCTCTAACACAAATAAACGATTGTGCATTTCAGGGTGGGGAATGGTGAGATGAGAATCATTGATTTGTTGCTTGCCGAATAAAATAATATCGAGATCTAAGGTTCGTGGCCCCCATTTATTATCGGGGTCGCGTTGGCGATAATAGGCATGTTCGATAGCTTGTAATTCAAGTAAAAGTTCATGCGGTTTAAGTTCTGTTGTTATAGCCACCATCGCATTAATATACATGCTTTGTTGTTCGTCACTGATTGGTTCAGAGGCATACAATGAAGATGCTTGCACTAACTGGCTTTTTGGTAGTTGGCCTAATAGCTTAATGGATTCTTTAATAATGGTGATTGAATCACCAATATTACTGCCTAAGCCAACGTAACAGGTATTTTGCATTAGGTAGACTGAGGCTTGTGCCTAGGGCGACGCTTTTTAAAACTGCGCTTGGCACGTTCAGGCGCTTCGTGGTGTTTTTGGTATTCAGTCCACCAATGGCAAGTTTTTGTCGGCGCTAACGATACTTGACTGGCAATGCACATAAAATCATAGGCTGCGCGAAATGAAGGATGAGTAAATAATCGTTCGGGCTGTTTGCCATTCATGCGTGAAAAACGAGATTGTAAAAACCAAATTTCTTTACTAACCTGTGAAAACCGACGAGGAATAGAGGTGCTTTTAATCTGCTCTACAAAAAGGTCAGAGGCGGCTTTTTGCAATACTTGCAATCCTTTAAATTCGTCAGTTTCCAAGGCCTTGGCTTTTATTAATACACTGGGCCATAAAAACACTGCAAAAATAAAGGCTGGGGATGCTTTAAGGTCATTATTAATGCGCTTGTCAGTATTAAATAGGGCGCGATCAAAAAAATCGAGCATTTTTTCATCGGGCTCATTTTTTAGATAAGTATCTGTGATTGGCAGTAAATATTGCAATAAATCGTAGTGGCGTAATAGCTCATATGAACGTGCTGCATGGCCAGAATGAAACAATTTTAATAGTTCTTCAAACAAGCGTGCTGGTGGAATATTTTTGAGTAAATGGCCTTGTTCAAAAATACAACGTGCAGCATTTTCTTCAATGATAAATCCTAACTTAGACGCAAAACGAATGGCTCTAAGCATTCTCACAGGATCTTCTTTATAACGTGTTTCTGGGTCGCCAATTAAACGCATGGTTTTATTTTTTAGATCAGCCATACCTTGGGCGTAATCTAAAACAGAAAAGTTTTTAATGTCGTAATACATGGCGTTGACGCTAAAATCACGTCTCATGGCATCATCATCAATGCTGCCAAAATTATTATCACGTAGAATTTGCCCCTCATCACCAAGTTCATTTTTGGTTTTTTCTTCATTGCTGCGAAAAGTGGCGACTTCAATAATTTCACGACCATAACGAATATGTACGATTTGAAAACGACGACCGATGATGCGGCTGTTACGAAATAAATCGTTAATCTGTTTCGGAGTGGCATCAGTCGCCACATCAAAGTCTTTGGGTTTTTTGCCTAATAAAATATCGCGCACCGCACCACCCACTAAACAGGCGCTAAAGCCTGCTTTGGATAGTTTGTAGAGCACTTTTATGGCTGCGTCTGATATTGATTTTCGGCTGACGCTATGTTCATTGCGTGTCAGCACTTTCAATTGGTGAGATGTTGAGTTCAAATTAGGCTGGTTTAGTAGTCGTTTGGCGAATGATATCATTAAATTAATCATGGTTTTAATATACTTGTATGATGGTTAGAGTCATTCAATGGTGACTTTATAGCCACTAAATTTACGGATATTAATAACACCCGTATCTAAGATTAAATACTGCCCTTTGATGGCCTTTAACACACCAGAAACAGTCTCTGTTTTATCTAAATTAAAAGAGGTGATTTTACTGGGGAACTCTAAAGAAGGGAATTCTATATCGACAGTTTGAGGCGGCTGAATGAGTTCTTCAGTAGTGGCAAGAATATCTGCTGCAATGGTTTGTTTGACTTTAGGCCAAAGTTGCAAAAACAAATCGCTTAGATTGGCTTCGCTGTACTCGTCTTTAAGCATAGTTCTCCAATTGGTTTTGTCATTCATATAGGGTTTAAAAGCTGTTTCAATAATGCCAGAATGAAATCGGTTGGCAACCCGTAAAACGGGCAAGGCTTGACGCGCACCCTGATCTATCCAGCGTATAGGCACTTGGGTTTGGCGAGTGATACCAACCTTAACGCCTGAGGTGTTAGAAAAGTAGATGATATGAGGCGCAAAGCAAAACTCATCGGCCCAGTCATTGTCGCGGCAAGTGCCTTCGGCATGGTGGCATTTTTCGGGAGAGACAATACAAATATCACATTGAGGTAAGGCTCTAAAACAAGGATAGCAAAAGCCTTGATTAAAGCTTTTATTTATTTTTCGACTGCAATGCACGCATTCAATATGTTGATGATATTGAATGCTGATGGGCTTTCCTAACCAGTCATTGAGTTTGATGTTGTCATCGCCTAACTGTAAAAAATAACCCACTGGTTGTGTGAGCTCAGTGTTCATTTTGTGTAAAAAACCGGTGTAGCTTTGCGTCATGAATGTTCTCTATATTATCTTAAAAGCAGTTTCAACTAATGAGTTTAAGCCCACTTGGCGCCACCGAGGGCCTTCATCAACGACATTTTTTTGTGTTAGTTGAGTGATGCTTTTATAAGGGTAAAATTGTTTTATTTCATCATCAGCGACTGAAAATGGAGGGCCTGACATAATGCTTTGGTCATAACATAAAGTGATTAGCAACATCTGTGTGTCGCCGCCAAACCAAGTGTGTAGATGTTTAACATAGTCAGCACGCTGTTGCTCAGGAAAGGCGACAATAGATGCTCGGTCATAAATTAAATCGCAGTGCGATAAATGGCTTTGGTTCAGGAGGAAAAAATCACCTTGGTATATGGTGATGTTGTTACTGCTATAAACGGTGAAATCAGGGATAATTTTAGTGCTATATGGCAGTGCGTTTTGGTTGAAAAAATCCTCTACTGCTAGTGGTGAACACTCAATGCCGATCACTGAGTAATTATTCTGAGCCAGCCAGAGTAAGTCTTGGCTTTTGCCACAAAGCGGTACAAACACGGTTGCTTTTGGAGGTAACTTGAATTGAGGCAAAAATTCAGTCAAATATGGATTGGCCTGAGCTTCGTGAAAACCAATTTGATTGTTTTGCCAGCGTTGATTCCAATCTTGTATTTGCATATTAAAGCAGCGTGTAAAAATGCTATTTTAACATGCTTTTAAGCTATTCATCATCTGCCAATTTGTAAACAGTTTTGCCCTCGTTATCAGTGGTCTCTTCTTTCTCTTCTTTATCGTCTATTAGGCTGAGGCCATCTAAGGCACTCTCGTTAGCGCTAGAATTTCCCTTTTTCGCTAGATCGATGCGTAAACGAAGGTTGTTTTCGCCATCGGCATTTTTTAGAGCATCTTCTAGGCTTATTTTACCTGCGTTATAAAGATGAAAAAGCGCAGCATCAAAGGTACGCATACCAATTTCTTCAGACTTAGCCATCACTTCTTTTATCTCTTGAATGTTGCCTTTTAAAATAAGGTCAGTGATTCGTGATGAGTTAAGCAAAACTTCAATGGCGGCACAGCGTTTACCATCAACCGTTGGAATGAGGCGTTGAGAAACAAAAGCTTTTAGATTGTTAGCGAGATCATTGAGTAATTGGGGACGTCGCTCTTCGGGGAAGAAATTAATAATGCGATCAAGTGCTTGGTTTGCGTTATTGGCATGTAAGGTCGAAATGGCTAGGTGACCTGTTTCGGCAAAGGCCATCGCGTGTTCCATGGTTTCTCTATCTCGAATTTCACCAATTAGAATCACATCAGGCGCTTGGCGAAGGGTATTTTTTAATGCGGCGGCAAATGAATCTGTGTCCATGCCTATCTCACGTTGATTGATAATGCAGCCTTTGTGCTGATGGACATACTCAACGGGGTCTTCAATAGTAATAATATGCCCAGTAGAATTAGTGTTTCTATAGTCAATTAGAGCGGCTAATGAGGTTGATTTTCCTGATCCTGTGCCGCCAACGAATAATATAAGTCCTCGTTTGACCATAATCACTTCTTTTAAGATTTCAGGTAAGCCCAGATCATCTGCATTGGGGATTTCTGCGACAATGTTACGAATAACCATGGAGGTTTCATTGCGTTGTTTGAAAATATTGACGCGAAAACGACCCATACCGGGCACTGACATAGCAAGGTTCATTTCTTTGACGTCGGCGAACTCATCGCGTTGCTTGTCGTTCATCATTTCTTGTGCAAGGCTATCTACCCAGCCAGGAGGCGCAGGATCTTTTCCTAAGGCTGTTAGGACGCCATTGAATTTAGCACTAGGTTTTGCACCCGTTGAGAAATATAAATCTGAGCCGCCTTTTTCAGCTAGAATTTTGAGATAGGGGGTGACTTTCATAGCTTATCCTTAATTTAGTTATTATTGTCCTAGAAAAATCAGTTGAATCACGGAAGTTCACGCAAGTCTTGAATTCGCCATGCACACCAATATCTTACATGTTTGTCCGCGCCAACTGATTTTTCTAGGATTATTTTCAATTTAACCCTTATCCCCATATTGGGATAAGGGTTAAATATAGCAGTTAATTTTAAGATAGGAGATATGAATGTCAGAAAATGTAGTCATTATAGGTGCTAGCCCAAAACCAGCGCGCTACGCTTATAAGGCCCAAGAAATGTTGGTTGAATTTGGGCACCGACCTTTTCCTGTTTCTTTACGAGGGCATGACGTATTAGGTGTGGCAGGCTATTGCTCCATTACTGAGATTAATGATCCGGTTGATACCATTACTATCTATATCAATGCAAAATTACATGAGCAACATTTCGATGCGATTTTAAAGGTAAACCCAAACAGGATTATCTTTAATCCAGGTACCGAGTCGGATGCCTTAATGAATCAATATAGAGCGCATGGTATAGATGCTTTTGAAGCATGTACTTTGGTTTTACTGCGTACGAAGCAGTTTTAAAGGCATGTTTTGGGTAATAACTGCGGTGTTTTTCCAGCGACGTAATAGGCGATTAAGCCAAGCCATTCATGCACGGCGTAATTTAATGTTTTGAAGCCAGCGCTTAAATTGAGTGAGGGGCTTAGAAGCTGATTTGGATTGGTATGGAAATCAGCAGGGTAAGGGATAACAGACCAATTGTTTTGGCAAAATATGCCTATAGTTCTTGGTAAATGGAATGCAGTACTGATGATTATCCAGTTTTCATTAGGTTTTGGCTGAAGCAATTTTTTAGTGAAGATGATATTTTCATAGGTGTTTCTAGCATTATTTTCGAAAATAATACGATCTTTTGCTATGCCCATATCGAGGAATAGTTGTTCGGCATAGTAAGCTTCTGATTGATGTTTGTTTGCTATGCTGGCATTGCCTCCAGTGAACACGGCTTTAGCATGAGGATAACGGTGCAAAAGTATAAGAAAGTCATGGATTCTATCGGCGAAGAGATTAGTTTGTACTTTGCCCCAAGACTGGCTGGAGCTTGACTGAAATGATCCGCCTAATAGGATTATGCCATCAACCTGTTCGGGTAATTGAGGGTTGGTAGGAAACTGGATTTCTAATGGGTAGAGAAGCCAACTGCCAATAGGTAAGATCGAAATAGACAGTAATGCGCCACTGCTGACATAAAACAATTTTTTAGCCAGGCGATCTTTTTTTAAAAGAAATAACAAAAGTGTCAGAGATAATAAAATAATGAGTAAATTCTCTGGTTCTATTAATGACCATACTAATTTAGAGGCGATAAAAAAAATATTATCCATGAATACGTTATAATGGATTGATGAAGTTAAAAATCATGATATTTGTCCTTATGTTTGGCATGTTTCAAACTGCCGTGGCTCGACCTGTCGAAGAAGGTAAGTGGACTGAGGATTTTGATGGTTATTTTAAGAAATATACTAAGCGTTACTTTGGACCACATTTTGACTGGAGATGGTTTAAATCTCAAGGAATAGCTGAGTCAAATTTAGAAGTTTATGCCGAAAGTCATGTCGGTGCTCAAGGTATTATGCAGATAATGCCGGCCACCTTCACTGAAATTAGGCAGCAAAACCCGACGTTTCGTTCTGTCTCTATACCACGATGGAATATTGCGGCGGGTATTTTTTATAATCGTCAATTGTATCGCAAATGGCGTAAACCCTTACCCAGTGAAGAGCGATTATTTTTAGCCTTTGCCAGTTACAATGCTGGTTATGGTCGAGTACTAAAAGCGGTTAAACGCACTAAAAGAAAAGACTACACTTGGGTGGAGGTAAAAAAATATTTGCCAAGTGAGACCAAAGGGTATGTTGCTAGAATTGCTGAACTAATGGATGTTAAAAACAGGAATAGACATTTAAAATTAAGAGGTCTAGCTGCTAAATTATCAGGGCTCTGATGTAGGTGCTAAGAGTCTTCTGTTAATTTATGGTGTTATCTCAGATCCGATATCCCCAGTAAGCTTTGAAAAGACCCAAACGATTTCCCCTGACTCAATAATAGCCACTTGTGACCAGTTGCCTTGCTTAGAGATGGCAAGTAACTGATCGCCTTGTTTTAAAGAAGAGATTATTTTGTACTGGGTTCCCGGGCCACCACGCACATTGGCTCTTTCGACTTTAATTTGTATAACCTTGCCTAAGATCGACCAATGATTTTTAACCAAATAGGAGAAGTATTTTTTACTTTTCTTATCTGGCTTTACAGCTAAAGATCGAAGTATTTTTTTAGACTCAATATTACCCTTTAGCGCTAATTTGAGGTGCCAATCATCAAAAATAAGCTTTTGATGATATTTTTTACTGCGTTTATCGGTGCGAAATGACAAGGCATGAATAATCTCTAGCGCTGCTTCATGGCCCCGTTCCGCGGCAGCAATATACCACCCCATAGCAATATCGTTATCTTTTTCAACGCCAAACCCGGCTAAATATAAGTCGGCAAGGGCAAATAAAGCATCTAAGTAGCCCTGTTCTGCTGCTTTTAACCACCAACTAAGAGCTTGGTCATCGTTAATGGTAAGGCCGTAACCGTTGTGATACATCCAACCAATGTTAAACTGAGATCTTTTATCACCATCATTGGCTAATGGAGACCAAAGACAGTAAGCGATGGCAAAATTACCTTCCGACATGGCTTTTTCAGCCTTTGTGTGGGTTAATTCAAGTCGGTTTGGAGACTCAAACTGGGCAAATGAATTTGTGTGAAATAAATTCAGTAAGATAAATAGAATGTAGGTGGTTTTCATAGGGTTAGAATGTAAAGTAATGCATTGTAATATTCGTATAACTAATTGATAAATAAAATTATTAGCCTACAATAAACTTCGTATCCATGGATTTATTTGGATTTTTTTTATCATAACACATCACATTGTTAGAGGCGAAAGTGCCACAGGATTTAATTGATTCGTACAAATTAACGGCTAAATTAAGATTTAGCTCTAAAGAAATCGAAGATAAATT
>CAZORZ010000031.1:0-2359 GCA_964582255.1 uncultured Gammaproteobacteria bacterium
ATTTTGACCCCCTAAAAGAGCAGGTAAATTTAGTGGCTCAATGCTTAGAGTCAAAGACGACTGTTCATGTTGCCGAATTTTCACTTAATATTAAAAACACCAACAATAAAGACTTAGCCGGTGACCGTAAAATAATTATCGCCGAAATTGATGTTTCGCCTTTATTTGATGACAATCAAAAACTGACTGGCTGCATCATTTCTATCAATGATGTGTCCTCAATCACCTCAAGGCACCATGAACAAACCCGGCTCAATCAAATATTTCAATCTAGCCCTGAGCTCATCACTACCTTTACCTTAAACGGTAGCTTATTATCATTAAATAGGGCTGGGCAAACTGTCTTGGGCTTTGATGATATGTCATTGCTCACCGCTAACTTACGCGATTTCTTACCCGCTAATGAGCTGGATAAAATCCTCAACGAAGCAGTGCCGACTGCTTTTATGCAAAAAATATGGACAGGTGAATCTAAGCTCATTACCAAAGATCAACAGGTCATAGAAGTCAGCCAAATCATTATGAAGCATGATGCCACTGATGATGGCGACCAATATTTTTCTGCCATTATGACTGACATCACCGACAGCAATATCGCAAAACGTGAGCTAACCGTTGCAAAAGAAGAGGCTGAGGCCGCTGCAAAAGCAAAAAGTGAGTTTTTAGCCACCATGAGTCATGAAATTAGAACGCCGATGAATGGCGTACTTGGTATGGCTCAAATTCTTATTGATACCTCCTTAGATGCTGACCAAATTGAATATGTTCAAACCATTTTAGGTTCTGGCAATTCATTATTAACCATCATAAATGATATTTTAGATTTTTCTAAAATCGAAGCGGGCAAAATGACCTTGGAGCCTATCGAATTTGATTTAGAAAGAGCATGTCACGATGTGTGTAATCTCCTCATGCCCAAGGTTTCTGAAAAACGCCTCGAATTAATATTAAATTATGCCGTTGATTGCCCTAAAATACTTTTAGGCGATGCGGGTCGCATTAGACAAGTTTTAGTTAATTTACTGGGAAATGCCGTCAAATTCACCGAAAAAGGCTACATTATCTTGCAAGTTGGAATGTCGAAAAATAAAGATGGTGTCGCTATTTTAGATATTTCAGTGACGGATACTGGCATTGGTATTAATGAAAAATACAAAGCCACCCTGTTTGATTCGTTCACTCAAGCTGATGCCTCAACCACTCGAAAATATGGTGGCACAGGGCTTGGCTTAACCATTAGCACCCAGCTGTTACATTTGATGGGCACTAAAATTTTAGTGGATAGCATCGAAGGCAAAGGCTCTAAGTTTTACTTTGATCTACATTTGCCTATTGTGACTCATGCGGAAGAGCACCATCATTCAAATTTGCAAGATAGACGCGTGCTGATTGTCGATGACCACGCGCTAAACTTACATGTTTTAAGAAAACAATTACAGCATTTTGGCATGCAAGTGAGTGTTGCTTCTGACCATACTCAAGCAATGAACATCCTCAAGAAACAAGTCAATATTGACTTACCTATAGAGCTATGTATTTTAGATTATCTGATGCCAGAAATGGATGGCTATCAATTAGGCAAACAAATCCATGAAGATAAATCTATTCCTGAAATGCCTTTAATTTTATATTCTTCAGCCGCAAACAAAGGCGAAGCTTCTAAATTTGAAAAAATTGGCTTTAAAGGTTATTTAACTAAACCAACACTCCGTAATGTCTTATTAAATACATTGGAAGTGGTTCTTGGGGAGTTTGACCATGGTGACTGTGGCAGCATCATTACACGGCATACCGTTGCTAACATGGTCAATGAGAATGATATTTTAAAATTTGATTTTTCCGAACATCATATTTTATTAGCTGAAGACAACCCTATTAATCAAAAAGTTGCTATTTCATTATTAAAGAAGCAAGGCTTCATGGTAGATATTGCCAATAATGGTCAAGAAGCCGTTGATTTATTTAAGCCTAATAAATATGCCGCTGTATTAATGGACTGCCAAATGCCCGTTAAAGATGGCTTTGAAGCAACTGCTGAAATTCTAGCCATTGATGCTGAATCTATCTCCAAAACGCCCATTATTGCCTTAACTGCCAATGCGTTAGAATCTGATCGTCACCGCTGTCTCAGCGCAGGCATGAGCGACTTCGTCCCTAAGCCCTTTAATAAAGAGACTTTATTTCTCACTTTACATAACTGGCTCTACCCCCAAAACTCTACTCACCCATCAAAAATTGAGACTAATGACATGCCGCAACAAGAAATTGGACTGGGGCAACCCATTGATAAGGCCACCTTAGATGTATTAAAAGACGCGATGGGAGAGGACTTTGTCGAGCTCATTCCTGCTTATATTGA
>CAZORZ010000031.1:2371-8815 GCA_964582255.1 uncultured Gammaproteobacteria bacterium
GAAAGCACAGAAATGATTTTTGAAGCGCTTGAAAAAGCATTTATCAATAAAGATATTGAAACCTTTCAGCGCAATGCTCATAGCTTAAAGTCTAGCTGTGCCAATATGGGCGCCATCAACTTATCTGACTCCGCTAAAAAGCTAGAAGACAATGCTAAACAAGGTGAAATACCTGAGACAATTGCCTTTTTACAAGCCCTTAAAATAGAAGCTGATCGAGTGAAATTTGCCTTAGAGCATTATTAATAATAGCTCTAAAAATAATGCCTTAACTCTAATTTTAACGCATTGTCGTTTCTATTCGCATAGAAAATATCGTTGTTACTTATGTTGCCATACAACAGCACTTCGCCGCTTATTTTCCAGTCATCACCTAATCGCCGCTCACCTTCGATACGCCATAAATGAGTTTGGTTCTTGGTATCTATTATCATCCCAGCTAACACAGTGCTGCTCTGAATATCATTAAATGTTAAGCGAGCGCCTAAAAATAGATCTCTATTGAACGGCGTTGGGGCATTCTTGCCTCGACTATCATACAAATATTCGACAATTGTACCAACATCAGCTGAGCTATCTGCTACACCGTAAAACGTGTATTCAAAACCGGTGGTAAGCGCCGTATAATCCTCGTTTTTACTGTCAACAAGAATAGTCTCAAGTTTCAACAGCCACGCATCAATGATTGTTTGAGCTTCAACGCCAATTTGAGTTATTTGCACATAAGTTGGCTGTAAAACCATTGCGCTATTAATAGTCACTTGTTTTAAAATAGGTGTGCGCTGGGTGCCCCTAAATAGCGATATCGAATAATCAATGTCTGCATAATAGTGGCTATAGCGAATGGCGTAATCAATATGTTTATCACCATCTTTAGATTGATACAGCACATTATCTGTTGCTACCACTATTGGTGTTCTGGGCCTGCCTTGCTCACCAGAAAATGTGCGCTCTCTAAAACCAAATAACGCAAAACTATCAATCACACCCCAGTCTTTAACGACTGTAAAATGCAACATAGGCTGGCCTAATTTATGCTCATTATTGATGCCTTCTATGGCATCCTTTTGATTAATGACATCAACTAAATTTTGCGATTCTGTGACACCCCAAAAAACAGTATCTATACCAATTTTAAATTCGTAATCACCTGCTAGGTGCAACCAGTTTAACTCACGAATATCCATGTGATTTTTTTCTTCATCTAGGCTACCTATCCTAGCGAATATTTGCCCCGTAAAAATATCATCACCCTGATTCCAACTGGTGGTGTATTTTCGCTGAATAGACACGGATATATCTTTTTCTTGCTGATTTTCATACAGCGCATCATCCATATAATGTTCAGTTTGCAGCGTGATAAAACCTGTCAAATCTGCCGTTACTTGAGTACTTAAAAATAATGCTATAACGACTAATTTTTTCATTGAATGCTCGTTTGCCTATTAATCAAGCTCTGAACAAGTCCAATAACTTTGAACTTGTTCAGAGATTCCTTAACGAATTCGCTTTAAGGCTTGTGATCTAAAGTCCCTGTCTTTTAAACCTGTTTTAAAGGCATAATTTTCCCATTCAAGCACAGTTATTTTACCGTTAAAGTGATTGGTCATGGTCATTTTTCCGGGGCGATAATAATGACCTAAATATTGCTTAAAATTTTCTGCCTCTAAGGTTTTCAGCTTCTCACTTTTTCGATCATAAAAATCTACTTTCACTAAACGGTAAGCTTCTTTATCAATCCAAGCTATTTGTTTGGTATAGCCAGAATATTTATACGCTGGCGTGCGCTCAATTTTATAACACTGCCAATCACCACAAGCCTCTTCCTTTAAAAATTTATAGGTATATTTTTCTATCTCTTGCGAACCTAGGTCTTCAAAGGCAAATTCACTGCCCATAAAAGGGCCTGATTTATTGCGCGAATTAATTCGTTTTACGCGCTTAATCGCGGGCAAAAACAACCATTGATCATCCGCTTTTAAACCATGTGACCACGTTAGCATTGCGGTGCCTTTTACATCCGCTGGGTGGTCGAATATCGACATACTTTTGTCACCGTCTCCCGTTACTTCTAGCGTTTTGATGCGAATATTCCGCACTGACACATCTCCATTTTTACTGCTTAAAGTCATCTTCATATTAGCTGTAAAATCCCCAAATCCCTGATCATAAGCTTTTGCATCTTCGGCTATTTTTAAGCCTCTTTGCTCTGCTATTTGGGCAAAGGCTATCGTTGATGACGCTAACGCCACTGCAATGACTATTAATTTAAACATAAGGTTTCTCTCTTTATTTTGTAGCTTTTCAGCAAATTGTTTCACACTGGATAACGGCTCTCATTTTCATCCGCTTTTATTCGTTTTGTTATTGCCATCCAGCATCATTAAGAGCGGTGGTAATAAAAGAAAATCGGCCAATATCGCGAAGCCAATGGTAAAGGCAGTCATCATTGCCATATCAGCATTCATATTGAAGGCCGATAGCGATAATACTAAAAATCCAGCCGCCAATACAAATGAGGTGACCACTAATGCTAAGCCCACTGTCCTAAAGGCATAACGAACAGCATCTTCTGATGACAAGCCCTTTTCACGTCGCGCACGCATGTATTTACTTAAAAAATGCACCGTGTCATCAACCACGATACCTAATGTCATGCCCGTGACAATGGATAGCCCCATCCCGACTTGGCCGCTCCAAATTCCCCATAAGCCAAACGCTAAACCAGCAGGTATTAAATTTGGAATTAAGCTTAATAAGCCGATTTTAACCGATCGTAATGCGAAAATAAGTATCACTGATATTAAAATAAGCGCAACAAACGTACCCAACAACATGCTTCGCACATTTCTGTAGCCAATATGACTGAACATAACCGTTGGACTGGCTCCTGTTTTTTGCATACTTGCTCGTGCATTGTTGGCTAACCAATCCAGTGCCCTTTGTTCTAAACTTAATACCTGGCTTGTTGATATGTTGTACATCATCACCGTCATGCGTGTTGATGCCTTATCAATATTAATTTGATTGTTTAAATCTAAGCCATAGGGCAATGACATTTCGTACAACAATAAATACTGCGCCGCTAATTCACGCGATTCGGGTAATTTATATTCTAAATCATCATCTCCGTGCATACTGCGGTTAAGTCGTTTAAACACATCGGTTAATACATTGACATGAATAACTTCGGGTTGTGCGCGATACCAGTTTGCAAAATCTTCCACCGTTTGCATGAACTCTGGATCACTGACCCCACCTGGTTCACCAGAATCCAAGGAATAATCAATCAGATATAAACCACTTAGATTATCGGAGGCAAAATCTGAATCTCGACGAAACTCTATCTCTTCACTAAAATACTTCACAAATTCATCATTTAATTCATTTTTAGACACAAATGACAGCATGATCGCAGTAAATAGCACCATTATAATTAATAATACTCCACGTTTTTTTATCACCCACTCGCCAAATACCACCATCATCTGACTGGATTTAGATTCATCTACCTTAACTCGTACAGGTAAAACCATCATGATGGCTGGCAAAAATATAACGCTCAGAAAGAACGCAATGGCCACGCCAAATGCAACGATATTACCCAGATCATGGAACGGCGGTGAATCACTAAAATTCATGCTTAAAAAGCCGATAGACGTGGTTAAACTGGTTAAAAACACGGGTTGAAAATTAACCCTAATACTTTCAATCATCGCCGCTTGCTTATCTTCGCCACGTTTCATTGATTGTATAAAATTCATTAATATATGAACGCTGTCAGCTATCGCCATGGTGGGGATAATCATAATCGCCGAAAATGAAGGCGGTGTGAGCGATATCCCTAACCAACCTGCCGTGCCTAATGCGCCAATAATTGAAAATATAATAATCATAAATGTCGCAATTGTGCCGCTCAAGCCTCTTATCCATAAATATAAAACGAATAGAAACATTAAAAACATGATCGGCACGAGGTTTTGCATGTCATATTGACTGGCTTCAGGAAAAGCCGCATTCATGAAGATAATGCCTGTTAATTTAACGGATATATTTGGATATTTTTCGGCAAATTTTTCACGTAAATCACGGATATACTGCACCACCTCTGGGTTCTCTTTAGTGAGATCGTCACCTTTTAAATTTATGGTGATATTTATCCCTGATACATGGGCACTGGGCGAGACTAAGCGATTAACCAGTAACGGCTCATTCAGCGCTATCGCTTTAGCGGCTTGTAACACTTCTGCAGTTAATTCAATATCATCATAAATCAAATCTGCAACAATCAGATCATCCCCTTCAGCCTTTGTATGCTGATAATTAGTGACTGAATCGACGCGCGTAGAATAAGGTGTTTTCCAAGCCTGTTCGGTTAACCAATGCGTCGCCTGAATCATGTCTACGCTAAACGCATTGCCATCTTTAGGCACTAACACCATCATCACATTATCATTTTTTGAATAGGTGTCTTGCAATCCTTCAAAAGCGACCAACTGGGGATTATCAGGGCCAAAAAATATACGATAGTCATTAGTAAATGTTAAATTCTTTATCCCCGCAGCCAAACTAAAAACGACCACCAAAGAAAATATTATTGCCTTCCATTTATTATTTGTAATAAATTCTGCTAATGTAATTACCATGATTCGACCTTATGCTCTTATAAAATTTAAATGTTGAATTAGACCTTCACCACAGTGCTGTAAGCTGTCTAAATTTTGAGATACCTTTGCCGCACTCAGGCAGCCTTCTAATGTCGCAACATATAGCACTGCCATTTGATAGCAGTCGATATCGTTACTAACATACCCATTAATTTTTCCTTCACTTAACATTGTTTGAATAAACTCAATCCACCGTTCATAGATTGCATTTAACTTAAGACGAAACGCCTCATCTATCGGCGCGAGCTCTTGCGCTAAATTGTTTAACGGACATCCGAGCTGTATGTCGTTTAGCGTAAATAGCTCACCAGCGCCATTAATCAGTGCGATTAATCCGTCTATTGGATTTTCAAACGCGTCTAGTGGCGCAACAAAACCTTGCAAAATCTGGTGTGCAATAATGTCATCTATAACCGCATGACCTAGCTCTGATTTGTTTTTAAAATGGTGATACATCGCACCTTTTGTGACACCTGCTCTTGCTAAAATTTGCGTTAAGCTGGCTGTTTGAAAACCATTAAGGTGCATTTCTTTATAAGCCGCTAATAAGATACGCTCTCGCGTCTCCATATTTTCAAAATCATTGTTTAAGTCGCGCCACCAATAGTTTTCTTCTTTTGATTGCATTTTTATCTCCCACATACCACTTGGTATGCAATATATACCGATCGGTATGCCTGTCAATTTAATTAATCAGGTTTTTGCAATTTATTACACAGTCTGATGTCTATATCTTTAATAATCCAAAATACATTAATCATATGTTTAAAATTCTTTTATTCGCTTTCCTTGGGCTGCACCTATCAATTGCCCATGCCACAGAAAAATTATTGTTATCTGATTTTTCCAATCAAAACTTATCCAATTGGAACGAAAAAGAGTTTAACAACATGACTATTTATACCTTTGTTACTGACAACGGTAAATCAGTTTTAAAAGCCCACAGCAATAATAGTGCTTCGGGCCTGTTTAAAGAACAAACCATCAACCTCAACGATTATCCCTATTTAAACTGGAGCTGGAAAACAACTTCACAACTTAATGTCAGCGATGAAAAAACCAAAACAGGCGATGATTATAATGCGCGAATTTATATCATAAAAGACGGTGGTTTTTTCTTTTGGAACACCAAAGCAATGAATTACGTCTGGTCAAGAAATGAGGCTAAAGAGTCTATTTGGCCAAATGCCTACGCACCTAATAATGCCATGATGCTTGCTGTACGCTCTAAAAATGATCCTTTAAATACTTGGCTAAACGAAAAACGCCATGTTGCTAACGATTTTAACGCCGCCTTTGGCATTAAGCTGGATGAAATTGATGGCATTGCCATCATGGTTGACACAGATAATAGCCACGACGAAACTATCTCTTACTTTGGTGAAGTTTATTTTTCAGCCCAATAGCCATGCTTAACGCATCGCACACCAACTGAGCTTTCATTCGAGAGCCCATGTATTAATAAGCATGCAAAAATGACCCACTTTAGGGGTTAATTGGCACAACCTTAACACCTTATTTAACTCGGGCTCGCTTCACTTGCGTGCCGCTTCGGTTCGCTCAGGGCGCGAGCCCGTTATTAAGAACGTTATGTTTTAAAGATCTTGATTTAGCGTACGGATAAGCGTACGCTTATCCGTAGAGGTAATAATCATGACAATACTAAATGCTACAGAAGCACGCTCCAAGCTTTACAGTCTTATAGATGAGACCACTGAAACACACCAACCTGTTGTAATTACAGGTAAAAGAGGCAATGCGGTTTTGGTGGCAGAAG
>CAZORZ010000032.1:0-734 GCA_964582255.1 uncultured Gammaproteobacteria bacterium
GTATGTGTTTCGGCGAACAGCTCGGCAACATTGGTGGAGCTGATGACCGAGTCGAAAATTTTAAGTTCGTCTAAATCCCCGTCAAAATAGGTGGGATTGCCCCCCGTATTTTCAATGCTACCGATGCTTGAAAAAGAGTTGCCGATGGTGCCTGTATTTTTTGTAGCTGAAGCATCTAAATTACCATTTACATATAATTGAATAACCCCAGAGATAGAGTTGCGCGTCATCACAATATGATGAAAAACACCATCATTAATCGCTGAAGATGATTTTACGTCAGTATCATTGCCTTTAACGGTAAAGCCAATATGTCCAGAAGCATCAAGCCAACCCCAAAAAATATCATCGGTTCCTCCAGTTTGTTCAACACCTGCTATCCCTGGTGCCAGCAAAACTGTGTCATTTCCAGTTTGAGTGGTTCTAATCCAAAAACTTAAAGAGGCTGTATCTAATAAGGCACCTAGGTTTGAATTTGAAATATAGTCATTAACTCCATCAAACTGGCCGTAGCCACAAGTACCTGTCGTGCCAGCAATGGCAGGGCTGGATTGAGATGTGTTAGCACCATTAAGAGCAGTGCCGTGATTGTTGTTGCCAGAAACATCAAGTACTTCGTTAGCCGTACCGTTCCACGATGATTCATCCATATTTAAATATGTTAACGGTGTCGCAGCTACAGCCATACAGTTATAAGCGGTTTTAACATCGTCAATATCAGAGGGGCTAAAAAT
>CAZORZ010000032.1:752-8788 GCA_964582255.1 uncultured Gammaproteobacteria bacterium
ATATATAAGCTTCAATTCGCCAGAAGTAACAAGATGAGCATGAGCCTGAGCAGAGCCATTTAACTCAATTTTATTGCCATAAGGTGCATATACCATGCCGGTGAAAATGGCGCTGCCTTCAAATCTAACTTCGCCAGAACCACTGACCATGTTTATTTGAAAATCATCAACACTGTTTGCGCCAGTCACTTCTCCGCTGCCGTTTATTTTAAATGTATTGCCGATGTAAAAGATAACGGGCGAGCTTTTAATGTTTAATTTTGCAGAATCTATAAGCTCAAAGTTATTGATGTAATAGGTGCCTGCATAAATATCGATTTCTGCACTACTTTCTCCGCGAAGCTCGTTAAAATGAAAATTACCACCACCAGATAAAGTTAATTTGCTGCTACTTTTTGCGTGAATTCTGTCGTAATGAGTTGAATTAGTAAGGGTGATTACTTCGTTATTGTTATAGCTTATGAGGTTGATCCCGGCATTATTAGTCGGTAACGTAGCAGGGGTTGTAGCAGGCAAGGTATAAGAAGCACCTGTTGCAGGCGTGGTAGAACCAACCGCTAGCGTTGAACTGTTATAAAGGCCATTATTTAAATTATTGCTGTTAAATTGAGCAGAGCCTCCTTCTATTGTTATTTGACTGCCACCAAACGCTGCAAAATCGACAGGAATGTTGTCGCAAGTGTTGCTGCCGCTTGAGTACTCAAAAACTAATAATGGGGCTTCGCTAGGGTCGCCGTTATGAGATTCAGCCGTTCTTTGGCAACTGCTTGACGAGCAACTAGCGCCAGGGGCTATAAGAATTGTTAAATCGTTACCAGTCGCCCAGCCAGGCCGAGAAACAATTTCTTGAATGATGCTAGAAATATCAGGCGTATTATGAGTTTCATTAATTGAATTCCAAGCACTAATGTCCGACCAATTAATCGTATTTGACGTTGATGTTCGATTGCTTAAGTTACTGTTAGTTGTGTTAATGGCACTCGAATCATCAGTGTCATCGCCATAAATAACCACATTGGTGGTTCCTGAGTCGGTTTCATCAGTCGTAAATAGGAGATAAGCATTAGAGATGGTTGCGCCTTGAGGCACAGGAATAGAACGAAAACGCATACCAACCAATTGTTGTTTGGAGCCATTGTAAGTCAGTTCTAAATCTGGGCTAGTAATATTGATGTTACCACTAGTGCGTTCTTCTGCATCGTCATCGTTATTATTAACTCTGACCGATACGGTGGTGGTTTCTTCACCTACACTGGAATTAGCAGCAGCAGCTGTATAATCAAGCACAAACCAACCAAACTCGGCTTCGTCATTAGCACTGTCTGAATCTGTTAAGCGTTGCATAGTTAGTGTTGTGCTGTCGGTAAAGCTAAAAGTTGCTGAGCCATTGCCGGGAATGGCATTGCCACCGTAATGTGTGCTACCCATGTTTTGACCGCTGACAGCTTGTACTGAGGCAAAGGCAATTGAGTTGGCGACGGTAACGGCAGAAATATTTAGGTCTTTACTGGATGAATTATTGTTGATTTTATCTACGCCACTTTGTACCACGGTGCCGTCATTTAATTGAATGACTTGCCAATGAATTTCATTTAAGTCATCACCACCATTGACAGCTCGGGTAAATGCGATCTGGGTGTTAGAGTTAAAAGAAGCGCGCATCATGCGTTCATTAATATCATGACCATTATCATTTGAAGTGAAGCTAGCAAGGATAAACGCTTTGGAAGTGTCAATAGCGGAAATATTTTGAGTGACTGTCGTTGTGCCTGAGTTTGTCATTGATGTTGAACCTGTTTGCACATTGATATCACTAGCATTGGTGTATTCGATCACTTGCCACCAAATAGTATGATGATTGTTATCATCCTCAGCGCGAAACTGTAAATTTGAGGTTGTGGTTAATTCGCCAACTATTGGGTCATCGGCATTCCAAGCCTCATCGGTACTAAAGGCGGTTTTAGACCAAGTAACAAAGGCTTGGCTTAAAGCACTAACAGGTTTTGCTAAAGCCGCATTTTTTAAGATAGAATCTTGAATGGTAGAACCTCGTTGCACCGAAACACCAGAGCTAAACTCAACCACATACCATTGAATGTTAAACGTATTGCTTCTGGTGCTGACAAATTCTAAAGCGGTTGAAGAGGCTATGCGTCCACGCATCATAGAGCCAGACGAGCGATTGCTATTATTGCGCGTTTGAAAAATTAAAAATGCTTTACTAGTGTCTACCGAAGTAATAGAAACGGTTGTTGTGCCAATGCTATTGCTAGTAGCCGTGCCACTTTGTACCAGCTTAACAGTCGCGGCCAAGGCGGCATTAGAGAGGCTAAGGCTTATAGATAAAAAAGAAAAAATTAAAGCGGCACGAAACATGAATAAACCTCAAGACAAGAATCTTAAAAGTATAGTGTCTAAAACGCAGAGCGCTATGGAATACGGATAAAATGTAATTAATTAACGAAAAATGGTCAATTATTATCGTTTTAAGGTGGAAGAGCAGAAACAGAGGCAGAAATTGTGCGCGAAGTGTAATCCAGTGAGCCAAAACTGCCGTGAGTGGCTGTTGAGGTAAGAGAGTAAGTCTCAAAATTGATGGTGCCTTCTGTGTGGTCTGTTTTGTCACAATCTACTTTCACCGAAAAGGCCATGCTGTCACTGGTATCAATGTCAAATGCAACACTGGTTTTAATGCCAGCACAATTGATCGATGATATTGGTGTTAGTGCATGAAAAGCACCCCACTCTATTCCACTACGAGCGGCTTGTAATCCACGCGCCGCTTTTAAATTTAAATTCGTCGTGCCGCGCTGTATGCCTGAAATATTTAACGTATAAGCAAGTAAT
Organism: uncultured Gammaproteobacteria bacterium; assembly: GCA_964582255.1. Taxonomy (GTDB): domain Bacteria; phylum Pseudomonadota; class Gammaproteobacteria; genus CAYZQE01. The sequence goes on from CAZORZ010000032.1 coordinate 3,600, forward strand.
GACGCGACCACCACCAATAAAAATATGGCGCTGATAAGCGAAATGCCGAGTTGATGTATGTGATTATGGCGCATTAGTAATGTGCAATTGATGAAGTAGGTTAATGGATTCGCCAGATTTTGACAGGCTCATTTCTAAGGTCACTATGCCTGCTCTGGTACCTGTCCCAGCGCTATAAGTAAAATTACAATGACTAATATTTTGGGTCATTAAAGCGCTATTATAACTGCTGCTAGGGAGTTCGGATGCTTCGTCGGCATTAGTTTGTATGGCAGTATAAACATCGCCTTCAAAACGAGTGAGTTCACCCGTGCTTTCTTCGCAGATATAAATAACTACGCCATCAATAATAAATAAGCGTTGAGATGGTGATTGAAAGCGAAATTGATGCGCTGCTCCAAGAGTGATATTTTGTTCGTCAGCTGAGGCAGCAGAGACTGTAATTGATGTTGTGCTGGGCGTTACAATTGCATTGGCAGAGTTAGTTGAAGCCGCTGAATAGATGGCGTTAGAAGTATTGTAGACGACAAGTCGATGGTCAGACGGCAGAGTGACGGCAGTTAAGCTACTATCAATAGTTTTAAACTTGCCTAAAATATTAAATTGCGAATCACCACTGGGATTAAACTCTAAATAGTCATTTACGTTTGTAAACGCACCACCAGTTTCATCTCGATAACGAGAGCCATCGACCGTATTTATCACTTCAAGAGTCGTTCGTGTTCCACTGCTAGTGATGCGTAAGCTATTCGGTAAGGCGCGTTGAATATCTCGCGAAATGCGACGGAAAGCTAGTTCAGAACTGTCGACTAATTCTTGGCGGCGCTCAATATCAACATATATTTCAATGGGTTTGAGAATAAAAGTAGCGGCGGCAGAGGCCATGATGCCAAGTAATACCACAACAACAATCACCTCAACTAGGGTGAAAGCCTTTTGGCGTGAATTAATAAGTTTTAGAGTCATCATAATAACTTTTGAAACCTATTAACTGAAAATCAGAGATGGCAGGATGGGAAATAGTCACGGTAATTTTTTTAACGGTCGCGTTATTAAGTGTTGATTCTGCGGCAACAACCACCGCAACGCTAAAGTTAGATAGGCTAGTGACAGGGTTTCCCTGGGTGTCTTCAATGGCGGTTTCAGTAAGGCTATTATAGTCATCGACATCATCAAATAATGTTCTGTCAGCACCTTCAGTGCCTTCGCTACCAGTGCCTGAGCTAGCGCCACCATCATTAGGGTCATCATAATTTAACAAGGTGATTTCTTCCATATAAGCTTGAGCAATTGAGACAGATTGTTGAATTAGCATAGGATCGGCACTGCCCCTTACGATGGTGTTATAAGCACCAAGAATGGCTGTGGTTGAAATACTTAGAATCACAATGGTTATGATGATTTCAATTAATGAAAAGCCTTTTGCGAGAATATTTATCATGGTAGACATGCGACAGATTTTTTATAAACATATCCTGACTCTACAGCAATACAAATGTAGCTAGTAGTTGAGCCAATGACTGAAAGTTCAATCATTGAATTAACGCTATTAACACTGCCATCGGACTTAAATTGGATCGTACTAATGATGCCATCTGGTTCGATCGTACTAGTGATGCCATCTGGTTCGTTAGAGCTAAAACTTTGTCCTGTTGTGGGATTTAGGATTGGAATGCCATAACTAGAACAGTTAGATGCTGAAGATGGTTGAGTTAATGTGAAGCCGCTGCCATTGATGAGAGCTACACTTGAGCCGCAATTATTAGCCACCGCAATTTTTTGTGCATAACGTAAGGCACTGGTGAGCTCATCAGTATATCCTCGTTCATCAAAACCACTGATATTAAGCTTGCCGAGCGCAGCCACAGAAATAATACCCAGAAGGATTATAACGGTGATGAGTTCAATTAAGCTAAATCCTGCTTCAGATTTCATTTTAGTTTTTAGATAAAGGTTATGAGTGAATATAGATAATATAATTAATATTATCAAGCATATACAGCTTATTCTTAAAATAAATTTGAAGTGTCATGTTTTCGACACTATACTCACTAAATGCAAGCAGACTCTCACATTGATCTATTAATAGTTGACGATGATAATATTATCGCAGAAAGTTTAGATTATATATTGAGTCAAGAATATAAAGTCACCATAGCAAATGACCGCCTAGAGACCCTTAAATTGCTCGAGTCTGGTTATAAGCCTGATGTTGCTTTGGTGGATTTAGGGCTTCCTCCTGATACACATAAACCCGATGAAGGGTTTAAAATCATAAAGATGCTTAGCCAGCTTGAGCAAAAACCGAAAATATTGGTGTTGTCAGGGCAGGTAGGGGTGGGATTGTCCGAGCAAACTTTGGCGATGGGCGCAGATGAATTTTTAGAAAAACCATGTGACATTGCTGAAATTAAAATGCGTTTATTGCAACAATATAAAAAATTCGAGCAGTGTGATGATGGAATAGTGGGGCAAAGTGAATTGATAGATTTGCTGCGTATGCAAATACGCCAATTTTGTGATTCACCTTTTCCTGTGCTTATTGAAGGCGCTTCAGGCTGTGGTAAAGAGTTGGCTGCTAAAAATTTGCACGACCTTAGCGTGCGAAAAAACAGCCCATACCTAACATTAAATTGTGCTGCTTTTAACAGCCAGTTGCTTGAATCGCAAATGTTCGGTCATGCTAAAGGTGCATTTACGGGAGCAAGCGAAACAACCAATGGTTTTTTTGAAGAAGCTAAAGACGGCACGCTTTTTTTAGACGAAATAGCCGATTTAGATTTAGAGCTCCAAGCTAAATTATTACGTGTACTGGAAAATAAAGAGTTTTATCGCTTGGGCGAAACCAAGGCACGTAAGGTTGAGGCGAGAATAGTGGCTGCCACAAACAAACACTTATATGAGCAAGTGAAGAGTGGATTGTTTAGAGAAGATTTATTTCATCGTTTGAGCGTGTTAGAAATTAAAGTGCCGAGCCTAAAGGAAAGAGATCATGATAAGCTCATCTTGTTAAATTATTTTCAGCAAACTTTAGGCGAGCCACCCATGCAGTTTTCTTTAGATGAGCAGTCAAAGTCAGTTTGGTTGGCATACTCTTTTCCAGGTAATGTGCGTGAGTTACGCAATGTCGTCATTCGCCTGATGGCTAAGTATCCTGGGCAAACATTATCAGCCGAAAAAATTAAGGTTGAATTGACTTTAGATAAGCAGATTGGAGGCTCAAGTTTAGCCGAGATTGATCTAGAAAAAGAATTGCTAGGCGATGGTTTTCAACTCGATGTGCGGCTTAAAGTGGTAGAACGAGAATACGTTGCCTTAGCAGTTCGTTTGAGTAGTGGTAATATGAGCAAAGCGGCTCAAATGCTGGGTATTAATCGTTCCACATTATATGGGCGCATGGATAAGAACACATAAATTATGTATGAACAATTTTTTGGTCTAAAACGTCCGCCATTTAAAATCACCCCAGATACATCGTTGTTTTATGATGGTGGCCGTCGCGGTGATGTATTGGGGGCTTTGGTTTACGCGGTTCAGCGCGGCGAAGGTATCGTTAAGGTTGTCGGTGAGGTTGGTAGTGGTAAAACCATGCTGTGCCGAATGATGCAGCAAGAATTACCAAGTGCTGTCGAAATAATTTATATCGCCAATCCGAGTGTCTCTGCAGAAGATATTTTGTTTGTTATCGCGCATGAACTTAAGTTGGATGTGCAAAAAGATTCGACTAAGCATGAAGTTATGCACATGTTGCAAGACCATTTGTTAAAGCGCTTTACGGGCAATCGCCAAGTCGTACTATTTGTTGAAGAAGCTCAAGGAATGCCTTTAGAGACGCTTGAAGAGATTCGTTTACTGTCGAATTTAGAAACAGACCAAGATAAACTGCTGCAAATTATTTTATTTGGGCAACCCGAGTTGGATGAAAATTTAAAAACACCCTCAATTCGTCAGTTGAAAGAACGCATAACCCATGAATTTAATTTAACCCCCTTAAGTAATGAAGAGATTCACACCTATTTGAATTTTCGTATGCGCGAAGTTGGATACACAGGGCCAGAGCTTATTGATAGCGGTGTGGCTAAAATTGTGGGCAAATATTCAGGCGGATTACTAAGACGTATTAATATTATTGCAGACAAGGTGTTGTTGTCTGCTTTTGCCGAAAGCACGCATAATATTACTGCTAAGCACGTTAAGGCCGCGGTGAAGGACAGTGGCTTTGAACGCAGTGTTGATGGACGAAAAACAGGGGGCTTCAACCCTCTTTTATTGTTATCTGCGGTTATTATGCTGTTGTTGATCCTTCTGATATTGAGTGGAAAATCGTTTAATTTGTCGATGGTAGACAGCGAACTTGAAGTGCCGAAAAATGAAGTAGTAACAACGCAAACGACAGTCGTCGAAAAAAAGCCCGAAATTAAGCTGGTCGTAAATTTAGCTGTGGCTAGTAAAGAAGACATTATTGCTGCGCCAGAGTCGAAATCTAATGAGCTTGTCATTATTGCTGCGCCAGAGTCGAAATCTAATGAGCTTGTCATTATCGCGGAAGAGCAAAGCAAATCACCGCAGGAAAGTGCTAAGTTAGTCGATGGTTTAGCGGCAGTCGTGATGGGGAAAAAAAAGAACTCGAGCATCGATGAAATAGAAGAGCATCTGGTTATGGCTGAAAAACCAAAAAAAAATCAAAATAGTTCATCAAAAAGCACTAATATAGTGAAGCAAGATGCCGATGAAAATAATAAGGTAGCCGCATTAAATAATGAAGACTGGCTAGACTGGAAGTTGCAGCAAAGTAAAGTATGGCTAAAACAACAAAAAAATAGAGGTGTTTCCATTCAGGTGATGATGAGAAACAAATCAGCTGCTGATGAATTGGCTAATGTTTTAAGAGGCCAGTGGCCTTTAGATGTTGAGAGAACACACCTTTATGAAGTCCAGATGAACGAGAGAATTATTTACCGAGTGTTTTTCGGTGAGTTTGAATCGCTGACGTTAGGGCGGCAAAAGTTAAAGAATTTACCGGAGGCAGTTAGGTTTAATGAACCTTATTTGCATTCGCTCTATAAAATGAAAAAAATGCTGCTTTAGCAGTCAAGGAAGTGAAATGAAGCTTAAGAAATATAATTATGGGCTGGTTGTTGCATTGGCAATGGTATTGTCTTCATGTGTCAGTATGCCGCCAAAAAATG
>CAZORZ010000033.1:0-8758 GCA_964582255.1 uncultured Gammaproteobacteria bacterium
CGGTGAAAATATCGGCAGTTTTAGCAAGTTCAAAATTATTGGACTTGTTCAGAGCCTCCTTAAAGAGCCTCTGATTAACTAAAGATGTCCACATCACTAGATTTATCGATATTTTCAAGCTCAATTTTGTACTTCACTTCGCGCTTCACAATAGTGTCATTGTGAAGGTCTCTGATTTTTTTGACCCTTACTTTGCCTGTCAGAGGGTTATATAGTACTTTTCTTGGGTTTATGCCACCCACATCTTCAGCTTTAAGCTTAAAACCTTCTAAATCTAAAAATGATTTTACAAAATCAATATTACTTTTACCTATATCGGTCATTGCCGAAATAATTCGTGATCCACCAAATATTTTAATTTCTAAATTTTCACGTTTACCGCCATATTTTAAAATATCGTTTATCATATTTTCCATGGCAAAGTTCCCATAACGCGTAGACAAGTTCTCAAGGTCTGATTTCCTCGTCCATGTCTCTTTACTTTTAAGCGGTAATAAAAAATGATTCATGCCGCCAATACCATTAAAGGGGTCACGAACACATGCAGAAACACAAGAACCTAAAACAGTGGTTATTAACTCGTTACTTTTAGTGACGAAGTATTCGCCAGGCAATATTTTAGCGGCATAAGCATCATTTCTCTTATCCCAATATCTATTGACGTGCTCAAATTCAGGGAAAGACCTAGGTAGTTTATCCACTTAAGTACATCTCTAGACTACTCCTTTTGGTAAACAGTTTTTCCCAACAATTTAAACTTGTCTGAAATACTGTGCAACGACTCAGAATGCCCCATTAATAGATAACCTTGTGGTTTTAGTTGGTCATAAAAACGGCTCACTAAATCAACTTTAGTTTCATTATCAAAATAAATAACGACGTTACGACAGAAAATAACATCTAATTTTTCTGTTAGTGGCCATTTTTTTAATAAATTGAGTTGTTTAAATCGAATCAGAGAGCGTATATTTTCATTAATTTTTAAGAGCCCAGAATTACTTCCGGCTCCTTTCTTCATGTGCTTTTTAATACGTTCTGGGGCTAAATTATCGATAGTCTGTAATTTATAAACACCTTTTTTTGCTGTTTGTAACACATTCGAATCTATGTCTGTGGCATAGATCTTAATATCCCAAGTCTCTATATCAGGAATCCCTTCAATAAGAGCCATCGCGATAGAATAAGGCTCTTCGCCCGTTGAGCATGCAGCCGACCAAATACGCAATATTTTGTCATTATTGTTTCTTTTTTCAGCAATGAAATCTGATTTAAGGAAATCAAAATGATGCTCTTCTCTAAAAAAGGCAGTCAAATTAGTAGTGACGGCATTAACTAATTCAATACTTTCACTCGTCAGGTTTGCCGCCAAAAATTCACGATAAGCGGCAAAATCTGCTAATTTTAATTTTCTAAGTCGGCGTGAAAGACGAGAATAATACATGGTGTATTTACCTTCATCTGAAATAATTCCTGTTTCGGTTTTAACAATACCTCTTAAGAAATTAAAATCATCTTGAGTAAATTTAAATTCTTTTTCTTGTTCCATGGTCGACTAAAAGAACTCTACATCATCGTGTGGCTCATCTTTATGTGCTTCGTTAAATGAATGAATTGCTTCACGCACATCCGCACCAGACATAACAGCTTGAAACATTTCAATTTCTTCACGCATACTGTATTTAGACTTTATTTTTTCTTGCAAAGCCTTCCATTCATATGGGTTATATATCTTTGAAGTATCATTAACCAACTCTGAAAGCGCTTCAACACTATGACTTACGTGGGCTAAGCGTTGGGTTAATTTATCGTAAAACTGAAATGCCACGATGGCACCTTGCATGGTTTCAGTTACCTTCACCGCGTTGTGTGCAATAGTGCTTCGAATGACTTTAGTGTCTTCCGTGTCGGGTAAATCCTCTACGGCCATTTTAATGACATTTTCATAACCGATCATTGACGTAAAGGCATCGGTTAAATGCAAAACAGAATCATCACTTTCTCTCAGTGCAATCTCTATTTGCGCCGTTGCTAAAAACAACATACGCACGGTCTCCCTTATTTGACTCCAATCTAGATCTGGTGCCACCGCACTTGAAGGTTGTGAATCATTCATTAACATTCCCCATTATTTTTATAATTTTAAAAGAAGCCTGAACTTCCATCATCAGCATCTTTTGATACTATGTTTTCTTCAAAGAAACCATAGCAAGCATCTTTGCTCTTCGGCGCAAGAAGGGGCATTCCAATGATTTCTGCAGAATCATTAATCACTGTACTGGTTCCAATCCATTTAATATGGTGACCTGTCTGACCTAATGTATCTTTAAGGCTGTGTAATAGCTGTAGCCCAGCGGTGTCAATTTTTATCATATGTTCCGCATCTAAGACAATTTCTTCATCTCTAGACATTAGCTCTTCTATCTGCCCTTTTATCACGGATACTGTCTTAATAGTAAGTTCAGACCCTAGATTGATAGCATCTTCTTTTTTAATATCTAATGTCTCAGTATTCACTGTATTTGCAACCTCATCATTATCTTCAGCAAAAAAACCAAAGTTATTATCGTCTAACGGAGCTGAATTGTTTTCAACTTCTGGTACATCTGTAAAAAAACCAAAACCATCGTCTTCTGACTCTTCTTCACCCTTATGGTCATTTTCTTGAGCAAAGAAACCAAAGCCCTCTTCGTCTTGAGCTGGCTCTTCAGCTTGAGACGCTGATTTTTTGGCCTTTAGTTTAGACTTTTCATTAACACCTAACTTATTTGGCTCAGTTTTGTTTTCATCCTCAGGCGCTTCAGACTCGTTAAGCCACGCTAATGGATCATAATCTAAAACTGACTTTTTTTTCTTTTTAGCCATAATTAATCAAGGTCATTTAAGGTATCGAATTCTTCTGAATCCAAAAGACGTTCGGAATCAACCAACATAACCATATGCTCTTCTCTAGTGACCATACCCATCACATAATCTGTATTGATTTTTGAGCCTAAACTAGGTGCTTTTTTAATCTCGCTTCGGGTAATTGACAATACATCGGATACCGCATCTACAACTATGCCCATCATATGACTATCATCATCACCTACAGTTAAGACAATAATAACTGTTGTAGAGATATATTCAGCCTCATTAAGATTAAAACGTATCCGTAAATCAACAATAGGGACAATGCTGCCCCGTAGATCTAGAACACCTTTTATAAAATCTGGTGTATTATGTAATTCGCGAATTTTTTCCCAGCCACGAATTTCTTTAACTTTAAGAATATCTAAGCCGTAATCTTCAACACCTAAGGTAAAGGTTAAAAACTCTAAACGCTCATTTGAATTATCAACATCATTTTCATCTGACATAACGTATTAACCTTTAATTTTCAAAAGAGCCATTTTTTGCTCAATGGATGTTAAATTTGCAACAACACTATCCGAACATAACGCTACTTTTCTATATAGTTCTTCTGATAGCTTTGTATCACCAGCACTTTTTGCATCAATAATATCAGAGATATAAGCATGCATATCTTTATGCGTTTTTTCCATATCAATCATATCTGAATACTCGCCGTAAACACGAAGACCATCAGAATATAACCACTTTCCTAAATCACAATGCCTATGAGAAACAGCCTGATCATGTGTCAGTGACTCCTTGCCATCTAAAAAGCTTCTTAATCGCTCTTTCCATGCCAAATGTTTCGTTTTAGCCAATTTAAAGTCCAAGACATTCGTTTCAATCACATGATTCACGTCAGTTTTAAAAAACTGCATTTGACTGTTCATGGTATGCGCTTGTTCAGACATATTCGTGCTTGCTGCTGAAGCTTGTTCTGCCAAAGCTGCATTTTGTTGAGTTAAATCATCTAACCCGGTCAGAGCTATACTCACTTGGTCAACACCAGTGGCTTGTTCTCCTGTAGCCGCGGCTATTTCCGCCACAATATCTCTTACTTTTTTAACACCATGAACGATATTACCTAAAGTTTTACCTGACTCATTGACTAAATCAGAACCGACTTTTACCTTGTTCTCACTGTCTTGAATCAGCTCTTTTATTTCTTTCGCTGCTGTTGCAGATCGTTGTGCTAAATTTCGAACTTCGGTTGCTACTACAGCAAACCCTCGCCCTTGATCGCCCGCTCTTGCTGCCTCGACACTGGCATTCAATGCTAACAGGTTCGTTTGGAATGCAATTTCATCAATAACACCGATAATCTCAGCAATTTTACCACTTGATTGATTAATTTCTTGCATCGCATTAATGGCATCTGAAACTACTTGACCACCCTTATCTGCTATTTCACCTGCATCTGTGGCTAATTGATTAGCATGGTTTGCATTATCTGCATTTTGTTTTATCGTTGACGTAATTTCTTCCATACTGCTGGCAACTTCCTCTAATGAAGAGGTTTGTTGCTCTGTTCTATTTGATAGGTTGGTGTTTCCAGACGCAATTTCTTGAGATGAGGTATTAATTTGATCCGCTGAATCACGTATTCCACCTACGATGTCTCTAAGCTGAATAATAGTGCTATTAACATTATTTTTAACTTCTCCAAATACACCATCGTATGCTCTGTCAATTGTTTTACCTAAGTCTCCTTCAGCCACACCTGACATAACATTATTTACATCTGCAAAAGTTGCCTCTAAAACATCTAACATTTCATTTAAATTGACTGATAAGTTTCTAAAAAAACCAGCTCCCGAATCTATATTTAGCCTTGTGCTTAAATCACCCGACTGGGCTGCAACGACCAAACTATCAATTTCTTTTTCTAAATTGCGTTCTCTAGTCAGGTCCGACCATTCCAGCACTGTGCCCACTCGAACGCCATCTTGAATAACTGGATTTGAAATAACATTCATTACTCGGCCTCCAAATATTAACTCTTCCGTGTGCGATGATTTTAAGCCCTCTAATAAACGACGTTGTTTTGCTGCATCTTTATAAAAAATATTTAACGATGCACCACGAAGTTTAGACGGACTAAAGTTGTTTGCATCTAGAGACATATCACTTTCAGCTTTTTTCAACATACTCAAAATCATATCGTTCAAATAAATAATTTTATAATCTGTGTCGACTAACATAACATTGGAACTTGCTGTATCTAATGCAGACTTAATTCGTTGACCAGAAGTCGCTTTTTCTCGCGCATCTATCACTTCGAAACCTAAAGTCACTTGCAATGTAAATAAGCGTTTTAATAAATCGCCCATGTCATCTTTACGTGAAATTTCTGTCCAATTAAAATACTCTCCACGGCTTATTTCAGAAATTTTATCGTAGAGATAATTCATTGGTTTACTGATTTTTTTTACTAAAACAACACCCATCACAAAAAATATGATGGCTATCCCAATCAGTAGCTGAGATAACAACTCAGTAGAAACACCGCTATTGAGCAATCCAGCTATAATCAGAAGAACTAAAGAAAAAACCGCCACGCCAACATATTGAAGAGCAACAGAAGAGGTTGATTTTAATTTATCAACAAGAGCCGCAACCCCAGTATGCTCTAAAGTAGCTTGCCCAGAATTAATCTGCTTATATAGTTTTTCGGCTTCTTTAATTTCTTGCTCAGTCGGTTTAGTGCGTACTGACATGTATTCCACAACAGAACCATTTCGGTATATTGGCGTCACATTTGCTTGCACCCAATAAAAATCGCCTTGTTTTGTTCTGTTTTTTATTGCTGCCGTCCAAGGTTTCTCATTTTTAAGGTCACTCCATAATGATTTGAACGCTTCTGGTGGCATATCTGGGTGCCTAACCATATTGTGGCTATTACCAATTAGGTCATCATGATTGAAGCCACTTATTTCGATGAAATCTTGATTGCAATATGTAATAACGCCTTTTAGATCGGTTTTAGATACCAATATCGAGCCTTCCTTCATTTTTATTTCGTTATTAGTAACTGGCTCATTTGCTTTCATTATTAAACTCCTCGGAGCTATTCTTATTATTAAAATTCATCCCAATCATCACTTTCTTCTAAATTTATCTCAGCACTATTTATAGCGATCACCTCAACGACTTTCGCGACCGGCTTTTCATCAATGACTGCTACCTTATTCACATGAGATTTTGGCGGTGTTTTAAATCCATCTAAATCTATTTTAAAGAAGCTTACATTTTGTTGCATTATGCTGGAACGCTCCGATAGGTTAATGCTTGCCGCTGTGACTTCTTCAGCAAGTGCTGCATTTTGTTGTGTCAGTGTATCCATAGAAACAATAGCTTGATTGACTTCTTGTATGCCTTTTGATTGTTCTTCACTGGCCATAGAAATTTCACTAATTATATCGACAACTTTCTGCACACCTGTTTCAATACTTTCTAACGATTCACCCGATTTATTGACTAATTGAGAACCTGCTTTTACCTTGTTAACACTATCATTTATAAGCTCTTTTATTTCTTTCGCCGCTGTTGCAGAGCGTTGTGCTAAATTTCTAACTTCGGTTGCCACAACAGCAAATCCACGACCTTGGTCACCGGCTCTTGCCGCTTCAACACTAGCATTTAGGGCTAATAGATTCGTCTGAAATGCGATCTCGTCAATGACACCAATAATATCTGCAATTTTTTCACTGGAATCATTAATCTGCTCCATCGCTACGATCGCATTATTTATAATTTCACCGCCTTCATTGGCTACTTCCCGAGCAGTTTGAGCTAATTCACTGGCGGTTTTGGTATTGACTGTATTCTGCTCAACAGTAGAGGTTAGTTCTTCTATGCTTGCTGCAGTTTGCTCAAGGGCTGCTGCTTGTTGCTCAGATCTGTTGGATAGATTCCCATTACCTTCGGCTATCTCTTCGGAAATCTCATTAATAATCTTGGCACTTGAAATAATTTGTTTGGTAATCTCACGTAAGCGTGTCACTGTTTTTGCAGCAGCACCTTCAACTTCACCAAAAATACCCACATTAGTTTGATTAACATCTTGGGTTAAATCACCTTCGGACAGTGCTTGCATTGATTGGTTAAGTGAATTTAATGCATTTTCAACAATCCCTAACAGTTCATTAGTGTTTGAGCTTAAAACAGCAAAAAAACCAGTTTTATTAGCGAGATCAATTTTTGTAGATAATTCGCCACCCATCGCTAGTGAGACCACATTGGCAACTTCGGATTCCATGGAGACTTCGAATGTTTTATCTTCAATCTCGTAAACCTTACCAAGTAGCTCACCATCTTCTGAAAATATTTTATTCGATGTCACTAACAATGAACTTTCATCTATATGCACCATTTCATTAAGGCAAACGTCGTGAGAACTGGTGAATAAAGCACTGTTAAAACGGCTACTAGATACATCTATAGCAAGAGAAACCTTTAAAAGACCTTCATACAACTTTTTTGCTTTATCATTAATGTAAACTAATTTATCTTTATTATCGATAACCAATACATTGCCAGAAATGCTATCCAAAGCTTGTTTAACACGTGAGTTTTCATGCGATATAACTCGCTCAGTCTCTATTTTAGTCTTTAATTCGGCCTGCATATACCCGAGTGATTTAAACAATAAACCCATCTCATCTGTGGATGTTGATTGAATATCATTATTTAAATTCCCTTTAGCAATCTCACCTGCTAAAAATACCGCCCAATTGACCGACTTAGTGATGAGCCTGCTCAACATCCAAACAATTAACAATGCGACTGAAATAGCCATTAATAAAACGATATAAAATTGCTGCGCTTGTGCAACATAAGTTTCATCAACAGTTTTTAGAGCAGCTTCAATATTTTCCTTTTGGCGATAAACCAGTGTGTCAATTTTATCTTTGATGTTTAATAAAAGAGGTGTGATTTCTGTTTTAACAATATAAGAATCTTGTCTCCAAGCATCACTGCTATGAATTTTAATTAATTCAGCCAAATTACTCATATATATATTTTTTTTCACTACGAACTGTTCTAACGAATCGGATTGATCAAGAGTCAACAAGTCATCATTATCTTGCAACTCAATTAATTGAGCCACCATAGTATCTACGGTATCGCTGTAAAAATTTATATTTTCTATAGCCTCAGGCGCCTTAAAAGCAAGAAACAAGCGAAGTTCAGTCATGACATTTGACCAGATGTATCTTAAATTATATGTCAGTGCCAATAACTCTTTACGCTCTTCAATATATTCCTCTTCATCCTCAGACGTCACCATTTGGGATAACAGTTGCAACATGTCCCTATTAAGAGGATTAACATTCTCTTGAGCATAGCCAACTGCGCGTATATTGAGAGCACTGTCTTTTGACAACGCTAATAAACGGGGTTTAATTGCCTGAAGAATATCGACATCTAGCTGGATACTATCAAGCAACTCAATCGATAAAGGATCGGTGCCTATCGATTTGATTTTTTTCATTAAGTTTATAGTAATACTGAGTCTATCCAATCCCACTACAAACTCTTGCTCTTGATTTTCATCACCTGTTAACAGATAAATACCCATAGCACCAAAAACAGCCTCTATTTGAGTATTTAATAGTTTGGCTTTTTCAACAGCCACTTGATTTTCTGTAAAGACTTTCTGAAAGGTGTTATAAACAAGGTTAAGGCTATTTTTAGATCCCAAACCTTGCAACACAAAAATACCAAGAACAATCATAAACCCTAATGAGATTTTATAGCGTATAGATAAATTATAAAAATATTGCATTAGATCTGACCTCTAAAAATTTGGGCTTTCACTTAAAACTCCTCCCAGTCGTCGCTAGAGTCAATGTTAACCACTGGC
>CAZORZ010000034.1:0-8736 GCA_964582255.1 uncultured Gammaproteobacteria bacterium
TGCATCATTACCATATGCTACAAAACAGTAACTCTTGGAAGATGACAAAACCACTGCGTTTAGTAGTAAAGGGAAGCAAATGGTTTGCAACAGGAATAAAGCACTGGATAACTTTTTCTCCTACAAGTCGTCCGAGAAGAGTTGTAAAAAAGATATTGTTGACTTTAATACATAAAATAAATACCAACCCAAAACTAAAGATAAAATTGAAAAAATATCTTTATAAATATCCAGGATTATTAGCTAAGTTAAAGAGTATTCATCAAGAGTCTCCACTACAATTATCTGTAAATAGTAAAAAAAAAGTTTTTTTTAAATCCTATCGTAAAACAAAAGGTGTGCTAAGTGAGGAAAATGTATATGATGCGATTAGAAAAGAATTAGCAGAACGTAAGCGAAAAAATATTAACAATGGATCTTAAAATGAAAAAATTACTAGTCTTAAACTTTTTTCCTGCATTCATACCACCCACAAGCGGAGGTGAGTTAAGATATTTTCATATTTATGACAAATTAAGTAAATATTTTGATGTCACATTACTTTCTCCAACATATAATGATGCTAAAGTAGAAGTTATTGAGCATTCTGATACTTTTAGAGAATACCGCATACCAAAAGAAGATATACATAATGTAATTCATTGGAAACTGGAACAAGAAGAGTTCTCGCCAGAATTTTCTTCATTAACTTGTGCATATAGTGGAGAGCAGCTGAATAACTATCATCGATATTACTTAAATTTATACAAAGAGGTAGATATCATTATTCATGAATCACCATTTATGTTGAATTATGATTTATTTTTTGGAATAGACAATAAACCTAGAATCTATAATAGTTACAATATTGAGTATAACCTTCTAAGCCAAATATACAAAAATATAAATGCAAAGGAGCATTTAGAATATATTTTTCAACTTGAAAAAAGGCTAGTAGAACAATCTAGCTTAGTTTTTGCAACATCAAGTGAGGAAAAAGAAAAATTTCAAGACTTATATAATGTTTCGGAATCAAAAATAAAGATAGCAGAAGATTTTCTGAAAAGAAAAGAAAAAATTAAAAGAAAAACAGCTTTCTTTATAGGGAGTGGACATCCGCCTAACACAGAAGCAGTCCATTTTATTATAAATAACCTTGCAGATAAATGCTCAGATGTTACATTTTTGATTGCAGGAACTTGCTGTAATGGTATTGATTCGAAAAAAGTTAATGTAAAATTATTGGGTATGGTAGATGAAGATGAGAAGAAAACGTTATTTCAAACTTCTGATATTGCTATAAATCCTATGTTCTCTGGTGCGGGGACAAACTTAAAAACTTTAGAGTACCTTTCTATGGGTATTCCTATGATCAGTACAGATGTTGGGGCTAGAGGCATTGATATAGAGGATGGTAAACATTTTATACTCGCTACCCAAAGTGACTTTTCACAAAAGTTAAATGAGCTAATGACTCAATCAGAAACAAAAGATATGCTTTCAAACGAATCTAAAAAATACATAAATGAACATTTCAATTGGAAAAGTATTGCAAAAAACATATATAATGAAATTTTAAATATACAAGAGACAAAGAAAAAAAACCTTCTACTTTTGAACGATTTTGAAGTCTCTTCTCCTTTTGGTGGTGGAGAAATACGAATAAACAAGCTTTATAGGGAACTGTCTAAAACATATCATGTGCTTTTGCTATGTTTAAATGAAAGTAATAATATTAAATCAACTTGGATCACAGATGCCTTTTTAGAAATATCTTTTCCTAAAACAGAAGAACATATAAAAGAACAAAACAGGGTTAATTCAAAGTATTTGGTAAGTGCCAATGATATTATTAATTCATATATGATAACAAATAATAATTTATTTATGTCAACGATTAATGCTGTGGGAGAGGAGTTTGATATTACTGTTTTGTGCCACCCTTATATGTATGAAGTAATAGATAAATTAAAATCTAAATACTTGGTATATGAAAGTTTAAATGATGAGTTAATGCTCAAAAAAGAACTTTTCAGGGAGCATTCAGAAGCGAAAAAACTTATTGCACAAGTCCATAAAGTTGAATCCAAAAGTTGTAAGGAAAGTGAAATAATTATTAGTGTTTCTGATACTGATCATGAAGGTTTACAAAATTATGCCAATAATAAAAAACTAGATATCGTCACTATTAAAAATGGTGTTGAGATTATTACAGATTTCTTGTATGAGAAAGAGTTTACTTCAGTAAAAGAACTTTTTTCAGAACAGCCGATAGTTTTATTTATTGGTAGTGCACATATGCCAAATATTGATTCCGCTAAATTCATCTTAAAGACATTGGCTATCGAACTCCCTAAATATTATTTTGTCATTATTGGTAGTGTATGTGATGCTATAGTAGGAGAAAAGACACCTTCGAATGTTTTACTATTTGGTAAACTTGAAGATGAAATTAAGAATGTACTTTTTAGTATAGCTGACATAGCAATAAATCCTATGTTTGGTGGATCAGGATCAAACTTAAAACTTGCAGAGTACTTCGCTTGGAAACTTCCTACTGTGACTACAGAATTTGGTGCACGGGGATATACTATCCACAATGGAGAAGAAGCCATTATCTGTAAGGGAAGTGAATTTTCATCATATATAAAGAAAATTCAAACCAATCAAGTTTTATCAGATAAGCTCTCTGAAAAAGCCTTTGCCTATGCTCAGTCTAATCTTGAGTGGTCTGTGCTTGGTAAGCAATTTAGAGATCTTTTAGATACAAAAGTGTTTAGCATTAAACGAAAAAAGCTACTTATAGTCACCTATAGATTTACTACACCACCTTTAGGAGGTGCTGAAGTATATATGTATGAGCTTATTAAAGGGCTTGATAATATTG
Source organism: uncultured Gammaproteobacteria bacterium (assembly GCA_964582255.1). Classification (GTDB taxonomy): domain Bacteria; phylum Pseudomonadota; class Gammaproteobacteria; genus CAYZQE01. The sequence goes on from CAZORZ010000034.1 coordinate 2,867, forward strand.
GTGACTTTGACATTACCGTTGCATATTTAGATACTTATGATATAGAAAACCTCTACCATTTTTCAATTCACAGCACACAGAATACTAAAGTTCTACAACATCCATTTAAGCATGTGACTTTCAAAAAATTTGAGTATGATGAACTTGAAGATAATAGGAAACTAGAAAATTCAAAAATACTAATGAAAAACTGGACAGTTGAATTTTTAGAAAGTGCAAGAAAATTTCTTAAATATTATAACAAGCCTCTTCTTATGGGAGGATGGAATTTTTTTGAAAAAGTAGAAGAAACTTCACAAGTATGGTCAACAGAAACATCTGAAATATATATACAACACACTAAAACTATATTTTTGAAAGGTTTTTCTCCTTCCAAGAAACTTTTAACTTTCAGTATGCATGGGAATGTGCTTTATGAAAAAAGTGTTAATGGCAATTTTGATCTTGATTTCACAATTGAAAAAAAGGGTATACTAGCCATGTGTTGTAATGAAGAATACATAGGAGATGATATTAGACCATTAGGTGTACTCTTAAAGGTTATAGAATGTGATAAGCAACATGTTGATATATTATATAGTTATCGTGATTTTCTAAAAGAAAATAACATAAATGAATATATGGATGAACTTATCTATACTGCCAATAATCGTGATGAATACTTAGATGTAATTTTTCAGGAAACAAGGGGTGTAAACTCAAAAGAGTTAGAAATATTTTTAGACAAAAATATTATACATTTTGATAGTGTGCTTGGGCACAGTATCCCTTTTGCAACAACTCCTATAGTTTCAAAGTATGCTTTAAAACACAATAAAGATTATACACTTTTACCTCATTTCCATTTTGATGATGAATTTTATCATTGGAAAAGTTATTATACCGCAATGCAAAAAGCCAACATTGTATTTACTTCTCCTAAAGTCTCGATTGACCTTTTTTATAATAAATTAAACATTCCTACAATAGAAGTACCTGGTGGAGGAATCACTAAGGGTGAATATGAAAATATTGATAGAAAGTTTTTTTTAGAACTATATCAGTCTGATAAGCCATTCTTTATTGTTCTTGGAAGAAAATCAGGAGCAAAAAATTATGCATCTATCATACAGGCTATAGAAAATGTTAATGAAAAAGAACACATTTGTAACCTTGTTATGATTGGAAGAGATGAAGATAATATTAAAATTGATTCAAAATATACATATTATTTTGGGGAGCAGCCACGTAATGTTGTGTTAGGTGCATTACAAGAATGTCATGGATTAGTCACAATGAGCGAAAGTGAAAGTTTTGGCATAGTTATAGTTGAAGCTTGGATGCTTAGTAAACCTGTTATTATTAACGAAAAATGTCCAGCTTTTGTTGAACTTGTAACGAATAAAAAGGATGGTTTGTATGTAAATATTAATAAATAGATCGGGGTATGATTCAATGAATGATGTTTCCTCATTATTAATAGATAGAAATTTTGCATATGACCTTGGTATTTTAGGTTATACAAAAGTAAATCAATACACATGGCAAGGAATTTCTAGACAATTCAATAGTAAACTTTTAGCTATTATTAATAATAATAGATTCAAATTAAAGGGTAAAATATGAAAAAAGCAATAATAACAGGAATAACAGGTCAAGATGCTGCTTACTTAGCAGAGTTACTTTTAGATAAAGGTTATAAGGTTTACGGAACATACCGAAGAACATCTTCTGTAAACTTTTGGCGTATCGAAGAGTTGGGTATAGAGAAGCATGAGAATTTAGAGCTTATAGAGTATGACTTAACAGATGCAAGTAATAGCATCAGAATGGTAGCTGATATTAAACCAGATGAAATCTATAACCTTGCAGCTCAAAGTTTTGTAGGGGTTTCTTTTGAGCAGCCACTTGCAACCGCACATATTACAGGACTTGGCTGTGTTCACCTACTAGAAGCTATTCGGATAGTAGATACTAAGATAAAATTTTATCAAGCTTCAACATCTGAGATGTTTGGTGATGTTCAAGAGATACCGCAAACTGAGAAAACACCATTTTGGCCAAGAAGTCCTTATGGTGCAGCGAAGATGTACGCTCATTGGATGGTAGTAAATTATAGAGAATCTTATAATATATTTGCTTCTTCAGGTATTCTTTTTAACCATGAGTCACCACTTAGAGGGCTTGAGTTCGTTACAAGAAAGATTACAGATAGTGTTGCTAAGATGAAACTAGGTAAACTTGAGTGTATGGAGTTAGGTAACATGGATGCTAAACGGGACTGGGGTTTTGCAAAAGATTACATAGAGGGCATGTATCTTATGCTTCAAGTGGATAAGCCAGATACTTATGTGCTTGCGACCAATAGAACAGAAACTGTTCGTGATTTTGTAAAAATGGCATTTAAAGCAGTAGATATCGAGCTTGAGTTTAAAGGGAGTGGTGAGGAAGAAGTTGCGATAAATAAAGCTACAGGTAAAATAGTAGTAAAAGTAAACCCTAAGTTTTATAGACCTGCAGAAGTTGAGCTACTCATAGGAAACCCAGAAAAAGCAAAAAGGGAGCTTGGTTGGGAGCCTAAGTGTACACTCGAAGAGCTATGTGACATGATGGTAAAAGCTGATCTTAGAAGAAATAAGTTAGGTTTTAGTTTTTAGTTATGAAAAAGGTTCTTATCACAGGTATAGATAGTTTTACAGGTAAGCATTTATCCTCATACCTTGAAGGTTTTGGTTATGATGTTTATGGTACATCTCTTATAAAACAAGAAAAGAAAAAAAAATATACTTGTAATATTTGCACAAAAAACGATGTAGTGCATGTATTAGAAGCAGTTAAACCAGATTACCTTATTCATCTTGCTGGTATCTCTTTTGTAGGGCATGGAGATAGTGAGGCATTTTACAAGGTAAACACTATGGGAACTTTAAATATATTGGATGTTTTAGTTCAATTAAATATAACTTTAAAAAAAGTGATTTTAGTAAGTAGTGCAACAGTATATGGAAACCAAGGTTTAGAAGTATTAGATGAGTCTCTTTGCCCAAAGCCAGCCAACCACTATGGAGCCAGTAAGTTTGCGATGGAATCTTTAGTAAATGCTTACTTTGACAAGCTACCCATAATTCTGACAAGACCTTTTAACTATACAGGTATAGGTCAAGCAGAAAATTTTCTTATACCTAAGATAGTCAAACACTTTAAAGAAAAAAAAGAAACTATGGAACTTGGTAATATAGATGTTTATCGTGAGTTTAATGATGTTAATTTTATATGTGAAGGGTATAGAAGACTCTTAGAATCTGATGTTAAATCCGAAGTAGTGAATATTTGCTCAAACCGGGGTATAAAACTTCTAGATGTTGTAAAAATAATGGAAAAAATAGCAAAGCACAAGATAAAAATAAAAATAAATCCAGCATTTGTTCGAAAAAATGAGATAAAAAAGCTTATTGGTTCTAGTGTAAAACTGAATGAACTTGTAGGAACTATAATTCAAAAAGAGTTCAGTCAAACACTCAAAGAGATGTATGAGAGTAAGGTATAGTGCATAAAAATAGTTTAGTTATAGATACAACTTCTTTAATGTCAAAACTTACAGGTATAGGACGATATACATATGAGGTAGCTAAAGAGCTGCAGGTTGATGAAAGGTTTGATTGTTCCTATTTTTATGGTTACTATTCAAAAAACTTAATAAGTCATACTAGTGCACCTGGGTTAAAATCTATAAAGTCTCTTATAGTGAAAAATTCATTTGTAAAGAAATTTGCACGAAAGTTACTGATAATATTTAGTAAAGTTTTTGCTTCAAAATTTGACTTGTATTGGGTGCCAAATTTTATACCTCTTGATGGCATAAAAGCAGATAAAATTATAACTACAATACATGATTTTTCATTTCATCTTCATCCAAAGTGGCATCCTCGAGAGATGATTGATTACTTTCATGATAATTTTTATAAAAATATTCAAAAATCGGATTGGCTTATCACAGGATCTGAGTTTTCTAAAAATGAAATTGTTGAGTATTTAGGCTTTGATAGAAAGAAAATTACAGTAATATATCATGGGGTAGATACTAATTTGTACAAATATTACGATGAATCTTTTTTGCAAGGGACAAAGAAAAAGCTTCATTTGAAAGAAAATTTTATTCTTTTTGTTGGAAGTATTGAGCCTAGAAAAAATCTTTTAAATTTATTAAAAGCATATCGTTTACTAAGCAATGACATTAAAGAGAAATACTCTCTTGTTTTAGTAGGATTTAAAGGATGGAAAAATAGTGAAGTTATGAAAGAGATAGAAAAGGAGAAAAAGCATGTTCGTTACTTAGGTTATCTAAATGATGATGAGCTGGCACATGTTTACAATTTAGCTACTTTGTTTGTTTACCCATCTCTTTACGAAGGTTTTGGTATACCTCCTTTAGAAGCGATGGCATCGGGGACTGCTACAATTGTTTCAAATGTTGCATCGCTACCAGAAGTTTGTGGTGATGCTTCTTTGTATATAGATCCTAATGACATAGAAGATATTGCAAAAAAAATTGATATGCTTTTACTTGATAATGATTTACAGAATAAGTTGATACAAAAAGGTATAGAGAGGGTGAAAAAGTTTACTTGGGAAAAGTCAGCACTTAAGCATAAAGAAGTATTTGAAAAGGTTTTAAGTATATGAAAATTTTACAGTTTGGAAGATTCTATCCACCGAGTATGGGGGGTACACAGCAAGTTATGTATGAGGTATCAGAAGGTGTCAGCAAGCAAGGATATATCTGTGATGTTTTATGCTCAAATACGGAGGCTAAGTATATAGAAGATATGTATGAAAACTATACTGTATATAGAACGATTTCTTATGGTATATTTTTATCAACATCTATTACTCCTCAAATTATCTATAAATTATGGAAGATGGCTCCTGCATATAATATAATTCAAGTTCAAGCACCTGATCCTATGTCTTTTTTAGCTTTATTTTTAGTACGACCAAAAGCAAAAATAATTATACACTGGCAATCAGATATAGTAAGGCAGCATAGAACACGAAAATTTTTTCTACCATTACAAAATTGGGTATTAAAATTTGCTGATAAAGTTATTGTTACTTCTGAAAATTATGCGAAATATTCTCCTTGCTTAAAAAACTATATAGATAAAGTAGAAATTATACCTATTGGAATTTCAGAAAGTAAATATACACCCTCTATAGACAATATTGTAAAAATAAAGAGTAAGTACAAAAATAAAAAAATAATTCTTGGGGTAGGGCGTTTAGTTAGTTATAAAGGGTTTAAATATTTAGCTGAATCAGCAAAATATTTAAATGATGATTTTATTATTCTTATCGGTGGAAAGGGTTGTGAAGAGAAGCGAGTGCAAAGTATTATTAATACATATAATTTACATGAAAAGGTAAAACTACTTGGATACTTGAGTGAAGAAGAAAAATATTATTACCTAGCAGCCTGTGATATATTTTGCTTGCCATCAATCACTAAGGCAGAGGCATTTGGAGTAGCTATCATAGAAGCAATGGCCTTTTCCAAGCCTATTGTCTCGACAAATATGTCTGACTCAGGTATAAGCTGGGTAAACAAAGATGGTAAAACAGGTATACAAGTAGATATAGAGTCTCCAAAACAGTTAGCAGATACATTCAAGAAGCTAGTCGATGATAAGGAGTTATACGATACTATGTCAAGAAATTCACGGGAAAGGTTTGAAAAGCTTTTTAAAGCAGATAAAATGATAAAATCTTTAGTCGGACTTTATCAGTCTATTGTGTAGTAGTGAAGTTTATACACTAGAATTTGAAGACTATCCTTAAGCTAAAAGTGTTTTAACATACTCGTTGATGCGTTTTCCATCAGCTTTTCCAGCTAA
>CAZORZ010000035.1:0-8708 GCA_964582255.1 uncultured Gammaproteobacteria bacterium
TCTCTTCTTTGCAAGCCTTGCACAAAGCATCGGACCACTTATCGGTGGTTTTCTAAACTACTAATATCTAAGATTTTCTCTAAACGCCGCTGATCTTTGTCTATAACCGTCATGGTTATCTGATCGGCATCAATTGCTTGCTGTAATAAATTAAATCGAGCTGTGCTCCATGACTGAACAGGCTCATCATTGATAGCAACGATCAACTGCTCTGATTGTAAGCCAGCATGTGCCGCAATACTGTCTGGAACTATCTCACCGATGATGGGTTTAACACCTGCCACGCCAACCATAAACAACAGCCAATAGGTGCAAATAGCGAAGATGAAATTAAATATGGGGCCAGCAGCGACAATAGCAAAACGCTTATAAACGGACTGATAATTGAATGCTCGATGTTTTTCATGATCGGCTACTTCACCTTCACGACCATCCAACATCTTAACAAAACCACCTAAAGGAATAGCTGCAATGACATATTCCGTTTGGTCTTTACCTGCTACTTTCATCCAAATGGGTTTACCAAAACCAACTGAAAAGCGCAGTACTTTAACGCCCATTTTTTTTGCCACCCAATAATGGCCAAATTCATGAATGGTTACTAAAACGGCTATAGCGACTATAAAACCTAAAATACTGTAAATAAAAGAAATCATAGTTATTTAATATGTGACTTGATGTGTGACTCAACAAAGTTTCGAGTTAATTTATCTTGCTCGATAATGTCATCTAAATTCGGTACAGATACATTGTCTAAGCTGTCTAGGGTGTGTTCAATTACTGCTGCAATGTCGGTATATTTAATACCATTATTCAAAAAATATGCCACCGCAATTTCGTTAGCAGCATTCAATTGAATCATCTTACTGCCGCCACTACGCATTGCATTTCTGGCCAAATGTAAACAAGGAAAGCGCTGTTCGTCAGCCTGACTAAAGTCGAGATTTTGGACTGCCAATAAATCCAATGGTTCCACTCCGCTTTTTATGCGTTCTGGCCACGCCATGGCATGTGCAATCGGTGTACGCATATCAGGATTACCCATTTGAGCCAGTACACTGCCATCATCATAAGCGACCATAGAGTGAATAATGCTTTGCTTATGCAGCACTATTTGTATGTCTTTTTCATCAATATCAAACAACCAACATGCTTCAATCAATTCAAGTCCTTTATTCATCATGGTGGCTGAATCGACTGATATTTTAGGGCCCATGCTCCAATTAGGATGAGCTATAGCCTCCGCTGGCGTAATTGAGTCGAAGGTCGTTATATCACGTTCTCTAAAAGGCCCGCCAGATCCTGTTAGCAATATTTGGCTAATGCCTTTTGCTGTTTCACCACAATAATACGGCGCAGGTAAACACTGAAAAATAGCGTTATGTTCACTATCAATTGGCAACAGCATCGCCTTGTTATCAAGCACGGCTTGCATAAATAATGAGCCTGCCATAACTAACGATTCTTTATTCGCTAAGAGTATTTTTTTACCTTGATTAACAGCACTCAGCGTTGGTATCAAACCAACAGAGCCAACAATAGCAGCCATTACCGCATCAACTTGAGTGTCACTGGCTACATCACATAATGCTTGTTCACCAAACAATACTTCTGTGCCACATGATTTAGCCTTGAGCAAAGCTTGAAGCTCTTTAGCTAAGGCTTCATTGGCTAAAACAGCATATTGCGGCTCAAAAGAGACACATTGCTCACAAAGCTTTTGCACACTGGTATGAGCGGTTAGCGCAAATACCTTAAACTTATCACTATTTCTTGCGATAACATCCAAGGTGCTGCTACCAATAGAACCTGTTGAGCCTAGGATCGTGACTTGTTCCATTTAAACCACGCCCACTGCAAACACACCAAATACAAATACCGGCGCAGCCGCTATAACACTGTCAAGACGATCTAATAAGCCACCATGACCAGGTAATAATTTACCGCTATCTTTCATTCCAACTTGGCGTTTTAAAATACTTTCATAAAGATCGCCAGCCACAGATATTAAGCTGGCCACAACACTAATCAGCATAAATTCAGTTAAGGTCATGCCCCATTGAAAGAATTGGGTAAATATTAACCAAGACCAAGCCACATTCAACAACAAACCACCAACCACGCCTTCAATGCTTTTACCAGGGCTGATGGATGGTGCTAATTTATGTTTGCCGAATTGTTTACCGCTAAAATAAGCACCTATATCAGCGACCCAAACAATACTCATGACATAGAGTAAAAACCAACTACCATTGTCAAAATGTTGATGTAAAAACAGCAAGCTATGCACACTCACAAACAAAAAGCCTAAGCCTAAAACCCCATGAAAGACCTTATGTATTTTTGTCCAGCAAGCATCAGCTCGGTAGATAAATAACAGGGCGACAACACTCACCCATAAGAGCGAGGTGATGGACACCATTTGATAAATATGAAAATTAGTAATCAGCTCATAACTAAGGTAAAAGGCAAAGCTAAATACCATCGCCAGCATATCTAAAACCGCCATTTTTTTAATACCAACTAAACGCAATAACTCATACGCTGATAGAAACAAAATAACGGCGAAAAACAGCTTCAATAGTTCAAAGTCCAAAAATAAGACAAAGCCTAATAAGACGACGGCCATAAGAATGGCCGTTAATATTCTGGATAACAGCATTAGCTAACTTGCTCTCCTGTTTTACCAAAACGGCGTTGGCGCGAATTAAAGCTATCTAAGGCATTAGCCATTTCAGTCTCGTCAAAATCGGGCCACAATTGCTGGCTAAAATAAAGTTCACTATAGGCAGTCTGCCACAGTAAAAAATTACTGATGCGCTGCTCACCACCAGTGCGGATAAACAAATCTGGATGCGGTGAATCTGCCAAACTCAAATGAGCCTCTAACTGCTCATTAGAAATTTCAGCTGGTTGCAGCTCTCCAGCCTTAACTTGTTGAGCAAGTGCTTGAACGGCATTAATAATATCCCACTGCCCACCATAGTTGGCAGCGATATTTAAAACCATTTGAGTATTATTCTGTGTCTTTTGCTCTGACGCTTCGATTTGATTAATCAGTTTTTCGGAAAATGCGCTTCTATCGCCAATAAAGCGAATGCGAATGCCTTTGCTGTGCAGCTCTTCGGTGTTTTTCTGTAGCGAGCTAATAAATAAAGACATCAAGGTGGATACTTCATCAGCTGGGCGCGACCAATTTTCGCTACTAAAAGCGAATAAAGTTAGGTGTTTCACACCCGTTTGAGCAAAATAAGCAATACTTCGCCGTGTCGCATCAACACCCTTTTTATGTCCATAGGTGCGCGGCATCATGCGTTTTTTCGCCCATCGTCCATTACCGTCCATGATAATAGCAATATGCTGAGGAATAGAGTTTTCAGACATAAAGCGAGGCTTATATTTCCATTAACTCTTTTTCTTTTTGCTTAAAAAGCGTTTCTATTTTAGCCGTTGATTCATCAGTCACATTTTGAATCATATCTTGGCCTTTATGCTCATCATCTTCAGAAATGTCTTTTTCTTTTTGATAGTCCTTTAAATCGCCATTGGCATCACGGCGAATGTTTCGCACCGCAACCCGTGCGTTTTCAGCTAATTCCTTAACCACCTTAACTAAGCTAATACGACGCTCTTCCGTTAAAGGAGGCATTGGCACACGAATAACGGTGCCTGCTGTTGAAGGATTTAAACCTAAATCAGATTTCATAATTGCTTTTTCAATAGGGCCGACCATTGATTTATCCCAAGGTGTCACAGATAAGGTACGCGCATCTTCAACAGATAAGTTTGCGGCCTGACTTAATGGCACTTCACTGCCATAAAAATCGACGGTAACGTGATCCAGTAAGCTGGTATGAGCACGGCCAGTGCGAATTTTTGTTAATTCAACTTTAAACGCATCAATACTCTTATTCATACGAATTAGCGCATCGTTTTTTACATCATTAATCATAATTTCACCTAGTTAACTTACAATTGTGCCGCTATTATCACCTTGAGCTAATCGCAACAGGCTGTTTTTTTCATTCATATCACACACCGCCACCGTCATATTATTATCACTGCACATGACCATAGCGGTTATATCCATCACCCCTAAACGCTGATCAATAGCATCATCAAAGCTTAAAGTGTCATATTTGACGGCATCATCAAATTTTGCAGGGTCTTTATCATAAATACCATCAACCTTAGTGGCTTTCACCATCATATTTGCTTGTATCTCGATCGCACGTAAGCTTGCCCCTGTGTCTGTAGTGAAATAGGGACTGCCTGTGCCTGCCGAAAAAATCACGATTTCACCATCACTGATTCTCTTGCGCGCCTCACGCTGAGTGTACAAGTCACATACTTCTTCCATGCGTAAACCCGACATTACACTGACTTTTACATTTTCTTTTTCCAAGCCGTCTTTTAACGCCAAAGCATTCATTACTGTGGCTAACATCCCCATGTGATCACCAGTAACTCGGTCTAAACCTGCCTCTGCAAGCCCAGCTCCGCGAAAAATATTACCGCCACCAACCACTAAACCAAGCTCAATACCCGCTTCATGCAATTGTTTAATTTCTTTCGATATTTTTTTAATGACCACCGGATCAATACCAAAATCAAATTGACCCATCAATGCTTCACCACTGAGTTTAACTAAAAGACGTTTATATTTAAGACTTGCCATGCTGACCTCATTTTTATCGCTGAGTATTATATATTTAAGTGCTCATTGTCGCCACTACCAAACAGTTTTTAGGCCGTAAATTAAAGCCAAAAAAAAGGCCGCAAACGCGGCCTTTTTGAGCTCCTGCAAAAAATGCATTCACTACATCCTTGTAGCTTGCCTTTTTGAGCTCCTGCAAAAAATGCATTCGCTACATCCCTGTGGCTTGCCTTTTTTCTAAAGCTAATAAATTAGCCTTGAACTTGTGCTGCAACTTCAGCAGCAAAGTCTTCTTGTTTCTTTTCTATACCTTCACCAACTTCGTAACGGCAAAAAGCAACAATATCAGCGTTCGCTGATTTTAAAAGCTTAGCAACTGTTTGATCAGGGTCTTTAACAAAAGGCTGTCCCATCAAAGTAATTTCCGCTAAATATTTCTTTACCCGACCAACAATCATCTTTTCAATAATTTCTGGTGGCTTACCGCTTTGCTCAGCTTGGGCGATTAAAATAGCTTTTTCTTTTTCCAAAACGTCTGCCGACACATCCTCTTCACGCGTAAACATTGGGTTTACTGCAGCAATGTGCATAGCGATGTCCTTCGCCATTTCTTCGGCGGCTGTTGAATCAACCAACACACCAATACGAGTGCCGTGCAAGTAAGACATAACGGTACCTGCTTCAGACGTCATTACATTAAAACGACGCACTTGAATATTCTCACCAACTTTTGCGATTAAAGCAGTCCTTGCTTCTTCAACAGTAGAACCAGATGCTACTTTCATAGCATTAAGCGCGGTAACATCTGCCGGTTTCTCACTTAATACAACAGCAGCAACATCGGTTAAAAACTGCTTAAAACCATCATCTTTAGAGACAAAATCAGTTTCACTATTGACTTCAAGCATCACTGCAGATTTACCATCAGCAGACATTAATACTTCAAGGGCGCCTTCAGCCGCAATACGACCTGCTTTTTTGTCAGCTTTAGCCGCGCCTGTCTTTCTCATTTCTTCAGCCGCTTTTTCGATGTCGCCATCAGCTGCCACTAAAGCTTTTTTACATTCCATCATGCCAACGCCTGTGCGTTCACGAAGTTCTTTTACTAACGATGCTGTAATTGCCACGTTAATTTCCTCAAAAAATTATGTTAAATAAAATGCCTTGCACAACTGGAGCACAAGGCATCCAGAACAGACTACTCAGCGTCTTCTTTAGCTGCTGCCTTCTTTGGCGCTGCCTTTTTAGTTGCTGCTTTCTTTGGTGCTGCCTTTTTTGCAACTTCTTTTTTAGCTTCAGCCTTAGGCTCTTCTTTATCAGTGCTTGTTGCTTCAGTAGCTGGAGCTGCTGCTTTTTTAGCGGCGGCTTTCTTAGGCGCTGCCTTTTTAGCAGGGGCTGCATCTTTAGTGTCTTCAGCCTTAGGCGCAACAATTGTCGCTTTTCCATCTAAAATTGCATCTGCAACTAAACGGGCGTAAAGCTTAACGGCACGCATAGAATCATCATTGGCTGGAATGACGTAATCAACACCATCCGTAGAATTATTAGTATCAACGATACCAACAACAGGGATGCCTAATTTAACCGCTTCTTTAATAGCTATATTTTCAAAGCCAACATCAATGACAAAAAGAACGTCTGGTAAGCCGTTCATATCTTTAATGCCGCCTAATGTCTTGTCCAGTTTTTCTTGTTCACGACTTAGGTTTAAAATTTCTTTCTTGCTAATTTTTTCGTAATTTCCGCTTTCTGCCATCGCCTCTAAATCTTTTAAGCGACGAATAGATGCTTTTACTGTACGAAAGTTAGTTAACATGCCACCTAACCAACGGTGATTAACAAAAGGCATGCCGCAACGTGTTGCTTCTTCTTGTATTGCTTTAGATGCTGAACGCTTAGTACCAACAAATAAGATTTTACCTTTTTGCGAAGCAATCTTGCCTAAAAAACTGGTCGCGTCATTACACATTGGTAATGTTTTTTCTAGGTTGATGATATGAATTTTATTACGCTGGCCGAAGATATAGTGAGCCATTTTAGGATTCCAGAAACGAGTTTGGTGACCAAAATGGACACCTGCTTCTAGCATTTCACGCATTGTTACTTTAGACATAGAGATATTCTCCAGAGTGTTATGAATGTTTTTAATGTGTACCTTATTTAGTACCAACAAAGAAAAAACATTCGGGTTTAAACAACCATTATTTTCACTGCAAAGACCTATTTTTCTGGTAAAAAATAAGCACCCATTACTGTGTTTTAAAATAATGTGAGATTACTTAAATTAATAAGTTTAAAATAAGTGCTTTCAAACATTAGCGAAAGCGCGCGCTTTATACCATAATCCCCCTTTAACAACAACTAGAACCCTATATTTTATGACCGTCACCATCAAAACAGCTGAAGAAATCGAAAAAATGCGTATCGCTGGCCGCTTAGCAGCTGATGTCTTAGAAATGATTGGCCCTCATGTTCAACCGGGCATTACCACTGACCGCTTAGATGAGATCTGCCATAAATTTATGGTTGAAGAACAAAAAACGATTCCTGCGCCGCTTAATTATCATGGTTTCCCTAAGTCAATTTGCACCTCAGTTAATTACCAAGTGTGTCATGGTATTCCTGCCAACAAACGGTTGAAAAATGGCGATATTATTAATATCGACGTCACCGTGATTAAAGATGGATATCACGGTGATACCAGTAAAATGTTTCAAGTGGGCGATACTTCCATTGGTGCCAAGCGTGTTTCTAAAATCGCTTATGAATGCATGAAAATAGGCATTGGCATGATTAAACCAGGGATTCATTTGGGTGATATTGGTCATGCGATTCAGGTGCATGCCGAAACAAATAAATGCAGTATTGTGCGCGAATATTGTGGGCATGGTATTGGCAAGGTGTTTCATGAGGCGCCACAAGTTTTACACTATGGCAAACCTGGCACGGGCATTGTGTTAGAAGCGGGTATGATTTTTACGATTGAGCCTATGGTCAACATTGGCAAACGTCACATCAAGGTATTACCTGATAAATGGACAGTAGTGACTAAAGACCGCAGCTTATCTGCTCAATGGGAGCATACTAATTTAGTCACCGACACTGGCTTTGAAGTATTAACTATTCGCCCAGATGAAAGTTTTTAATCCATGTCCCTGCATAACTTAGACGATCTCAGAGCACAATTAAAATCGCAAGATTGCTCACCAAAACACATTCTCGATACCATTAAGTCAGGTAAAGACACTTTATTTCAAGCTTATGATGACGGTGTTTCAATCAGTGAACTGATTAAGCAATATGCTTATTATATTGATACTATTTTAAGCCACTGCTTTACCTTTCACCTTTCCAAAAAACAATTAAGCCAATGCTCTTTAGTCGCTGTTGGCGGTTATGGTCGATTAGAACTGTTACCGGGTTCAGATGTTGATTTACTCATTTTATTAGACGGTGAACCTGATGCAGAACTTGAGTCATCTCTGTCTAGTTTTTTAACCATATTATGGGATTTTGGCTTAGAAATCGGTCATAGCGTACGCACCATTGATGATTGCTTAGAACAGGGCAAAGATGATATTACGGTCATCACTAATATGATTGAATCGCGTTTTATCACTGGCTCAGAGCAGCTTTATAATAATTTTCAAACTGCCATAGGCCCTGAACACCTTTGGTCATCGCGAGATTTTTTTGAAGCTAAACTGCAAGAATTAGAATATCGCCACGCTAAATTTAATAATACCGCGTATAACCTAGAGCCCGATATTAAAGAAGGCCCTGGTGGCTTAAGAGACATACAAATCATAGGCTGGGTGGCCAAACGTCAATTTAAAGCCAATACTCTAAAAGACCTCGTTGAACATAAGTTTTTAACCCAGGAAGAATACGAAACACTATTCAATGGCCAAGAGTTACTGCTTAAAATTCGCTTCGCGCTACATCGGCTGACAAATAGGCGTGAAGACCGTTTGTTATTTGAACATCAAAATGAATTGTCGGCCTTGTTTGGTTATCAGACAGGCCCTAATAACTTATCTATCGAACAATT
>CAZORZ010000036.1:0-8706 GCA_964582255.1 uncultured Gammaproteobacteria bacterium
TTAATTCAATGATTATTTATTTTCTAAGCTGCCTGTGCGGCAGTGAACAAAACAGATCTGGATTATGAAATTGCTTTTATTTTCTAAGCTGCCTGTGCGGCAGTGAACGCAACTTTAATGATAAAAAATCTTTTAGCAACAATGACTTACTGTTTAATTCAGTGTTTTACCCATTGTTTTTGATGCTTATTGTAAGTGTTTGATTTTTATAGGTTTTAAAAGAGCCTTATTTTTTTAGGTAAAAATTAAGTTAAGCTTTATTTATTATTTTGGGATTCATCTCTATGACATGCCTTCTGGTACTCGAATTATATAGAGCATCCTGATGACAATATTTAGCATTTAGCTTCTTGGGCAACTGAATATTTTCTCAGTAATTTATAATACTGATGGTTGTTTAAATTTTTTACGTTTTGTATCTTTGGTTTTAAACCATGGTGAACACATCAATGATTGACTGTTATTATCTTTTGTTGATGTGTTCTGTTCTTTTAAATTAGGACATTAAAGTTTGGCTCTCCACTCTATGCTATGTCAACGTAGTTCACAGAATAATTTATAGTAATACACGCTCTATACCACCATGGTTCAGTTTATCATTAAACTGCTTTAACCAGTCTTTGCCATATATCTGTTCGGCCATTTCTACCACGATGTAATCAGTACTAACGCCAGTTTCATCTTCGTATCTAGACAATCCTTGCACGCAGGCTGGACAGGTTGTTAGGCATTTTGTTTTCGATTTATTCGGTAGTTGCACATTAATTTTATCTACGGCAATGGTTATTTCCTGTTGTTTACGCGCATGTAATTGAAGTGCGATATCGGGTCTAGTCGTTGCTAATGTCCCTGCTTCGCCACAGCAACGGTCTGTTAATTCAATAGGTTGCGACATTAAACTCGAAGCTACTTCAACTGGGCTATGCCCTTTTATGGGGCTATGACAAGGGTCATGCAAAATATAATTAGTGTCTGTGTCTTGGTTGATGCTGATGCCTTTTTCGAATAGATATTCGTGAATATCTAAAATGCGGCTGCCGGGAAATATTGATTCAAAATCATATTTTTGCATCTGGTCTAAACAGGTGCCACACGACACCACGACGGTTTTTATATCAAGATAATTGAGTGTGTTTGCTATGCGATGAAATAACACGCGGTTTTCAGCGGTGATGCTCTGTCCTTTTTCGTATTGACCTGCGGCTAATTGTGGATAACCACAACATAGATAGCCGGGTGGTAATACGGTGCGTGCCCCTGCTTCGTAAAGCATGGATATTGTCGCTATGCCAACTTGGCTAAATAAACGCTCTGAGCCACAACCTGGAAAATAAAACACCGAATCACGTTCTTCGGGTGGGATTTTAGGGTTACGGATAATTGGTACTAAATTAGCATCGTTTAAACCTAGCATTTGACGCATAGTGACTGAAGGCACATTTGCTTTGACTGGATTGCGCACAAAGTTTATGACTTGCTGATTGGCCTTAGGCACTGCATGAGATGACTCAGGCATTTTTTTAGGCGTTAATAGTCCAGCTACCTTAAACAACTTATGTGCCAAACGCACACTTTTAAAGCCCCAATCGAGCATGAGTTTATGTGCCATATCAATGACAAAGGGGTCCTTACGATTTAAAAACCAAAGTGCTAGCATACTGCCATAACTTCTACGTTTTTTTCCTTGTGCCACTAACACTTGACGCATTTTTATTGATACATCACCAAAATCTATGTCTACAGGACAAGGGTTTAAACATTTATGGCAGGTAGTGCAATGATCGGCCACATCGTTTAGTTCGTCGAAATGTTTAATAGAGACACCACGACGTGTTTGCTCTTCGTATAAAAATGACTCAATCAATAAGCCCGTTGCTAATATTTTATTACGTGGCGAATACAATAAATTTGAACGAGGGATATGCGTCATACACACGGGTTTACATTTGCCACAACGGAGACAATTTTTAATCGAATCGTTAATGGCGCCAAGCTCACTGTGCTCTAAAATAATGGCTTCTTGCTGCACTAATTTTAAAGATGGTGTATAGGCGTTTTGCAGGCCCGAGCCTTTTAATAATTTACCTTTATTAAAGTGCCCTTCTGGGTCTATTTTCTGTTTATATTGCTTAAAACTGTCTAGCTTATCATCATCTAAATACTGAATTTTCGTTAGCCCGATGCCATGCTCACCTGACACAACGCCATCTAAGCTAATGGTGAGCTTCATGATTTCATCAACTAAGTGCTCTGCTTGATGTAACATGTCGTAATTATCGGAATGCACTGGGATATTGGTATGTACATTGCCATCACCTGCGTGCATGTGCAGTGCAATAAACAATCGTGAGTCACGTGTTGTCGCATGTATTTTGGCGATCTCTTCGCGTAAAGGTTCAAATTCTAAACCAATAAAAATATCGTCTAATGCTTTTTTTATGCTTATTTTGTAGCTTATGGTTAAGCTTTTATTTATTAAGCAGTCAATGACCTTGTCGTCATCTGCGGCAAATGTTGAAAGCTCTTTAAACTGCTTGGCTGGCACCTCAAAATTGTCGAGCCATTGCTGCCATAAGGTTTTTTCTTTGGCTAAAACATCTAGTGCAAAGGTGAGTTTTTGAAGTTCAATCTCGTGACGGTCATCTGTTTGTTCTTCGTAATTATTTAACAACTGAGTTAAATGTGTCTCAATATGAGCTACGATTTGAATTTTATTACTCATTGATTCTCGAATATTTAAAACTTCGATACCACGGTTATAAATGCTTAGATTTTCTAACGGAATGACCACATCTTCGTTGATTTTAAACGCATTCGTATGCGCCGAAATGGCAGCAGTGCGTTTTCTATCTTCCCAAAATTTAGCCCTAGCTTGAGGACTAACGGCAATAAAACCTTCTGCATCACGTAAATTCGCCGTTTCGACCACTTTAGAGCAAATAGTGGCTAGGGCATCTTCATCGTCGCTCATTATGTCTGCCACTAAAACCATTTTTGGTAATTGCTGGCGGGTTGATTTTGTGGTGTATTTTACCGCTTTGACATAACGCGCGTCTAAATGCTCTAAGCCTGAAAGTAATATGTCCTTCGCGTTATCTATGATGTCTTTAATTTCGACGATGGCTGATACATCTTTGCCAGAGTCTTGATTATAAAATTCTAAACACACTGTACGGGTAAATTGGGGTACTTCGTGTAATACAAACTCGGCAGAGGTTATTAAACCATCACAGCCTTCTTTTTGAATACCTGGCACGCCCCCCATGAATTTATCGGTCACGTCCTTACCTAAACCCGCTTTTCTTAACGAACTGCCAGGCAAGGAGATATGTTCAACCTCCCCTATTATTTCACCCGTATCACGATGAGTTTTGGTGATTTTAAATTGTACTGTTTGTTGTTCGTGAATCTTACCCATATTGTGGTTAATACGTTCAACATCTAACCAATGTGCATCAGGTGTGACCATTTTCCAACGGGTTAAATTATCCAGTGTTGTGCCCCATAATACGGCTTTTTTGCCACCCGCATTCATCGCTATATTACCGCCAATGGTCGAGGCATCTTGTGAGGTTGGGTCAACCGCAAAGGCTAGTTTTTGCTCAACTGCTTTTTCTGTGACACGTAATGTCACCACGCCTGCTTCTGCGGTGATGGTATTAACTGTTTTATCTGAACCTAACAATTGTTTTTGCTCAACTGAGCCTATGGCTTCTAATTTTTCACAGTTAATGACAGCGGTATTTTCATACAATGGAATTGCACCACCGGTATAACCAGTGCCACCACCTCTGGCGATAATCGTTAAGCCTAATTCAATACATGCCTTGACCAAATGAGGGATTTCTTGCTCTGTATCAGGGGATAGCACCACAAAAGGCAGTTCCACACGCCAATCGGTAGCGTCTGTGGTATGTGACACACGTGCTAAACCAGTAAAATCTATATTGGTGTTAGCCGTTACTTTTTTTAACGCTTTCTTTGCTATTTTTCGCTGCTTGCCCATTGCGATAAGCCATGACTCAAAGCTTGATACGGTCAAACTTGCGGCTTTTTGTAAGTCTAAGGCTTGTTGATTTTCATCAGCCCATTGTTTTATTCGCCCTAAACGCTCTTGCAACGCTTCGACCAATTGTTGTAAGCGTTTTTTATTGGCAATTAAATCATCTTGTAAATAAGGGTTGCGTTTAACAATCCAGATATCACCCAACACGCCAAACAGCATACGTGCAGATCGACCCGTGCGACGCGTTTCACGTAGCTCATTGATGACGTTCCACCAATGCTCACTCATTAAGCGAATCACGATCTCACGGTCAGAAAATGAAGTGTAATTGTAAGGAATCTCTCTAATTCTTTGGGGCATTTTAATGAGCTTATTGTTTAATTGATTTAGGGTTAAAAACATCAAGATTTTTAATATTTAAATCTCGCTGTGGGAATGGGATTTCTATTTCATGTTCTAAAAATAAACGGTTTATTTCAAAATTAATATCACTAAGTACACCTAGGCGGCTATCTACATTAATTAAAAAACAGCGTAATTCAAAGTTTAGTGAGCTATCGCCAAAGGTACGAAATAAAACGAAAGGGTTAGATAATATTGGGCTATTTTTAATGACTTGATCATGCTCTTCTGCAATGCCTAATAAGATAGCTTTTACTTTTGCTGCATCAGTACCATAGGCCACACCAACAGGCACGATTAAGCGCCCCCGTGAATCCTTTAGCATCCAATTAGTCACTTGCTCTGATATCAATTCAGAATTTGGCACCAACACGTCAGAACGATCAAAAGTTTGGATTTGGGTTGATCGAATACTGATTTTACGCACATAACCTTCTGTGCCACCCACGGATATCCAATCGCCTGTTTTTATCGGGCGTTCAAATAATAAAATGACACCCGAAACAAAGTTATTAACAATATTTTGCAAGCCAAAACCAATGCCCACTGATAAAGCACCTGCCACCAGTGCTAAATTGGCTAATTGCACACCTGCAATGGATAAGGTGATTAAGAAAGCGATTGCCATGCCAAAATAGCCTGTTAACGAAATCATGGCTTCTTTACTGCCACGATCCATGCGAGAGCGCTTGAGCCAACTTTTGTCAAGACGGCGTTTAATCCAACCGATAAAAGAGATCATGATAGAAAACGATAACAAAGCGATCAGTATTCTGGTGGGTATAATTTTAATTGAGCCAATGGTAAACCCATCCGTTATCCAGCTTTGTAGCTCTAATAAACTACTATCAGACAACCCCCAAACTTTTAAAATAATCAAAACACAAAATGACCAAATTAATGCGTTAACGCTAAGGCGCAACCAAATCACACCGGGAATAAATTGATCTGTTTTAACGCCGATCATTTTTCGCGCATTTTTCTGCCACTGATAACGACCTTCATCAAAACCATCGATAAAATCAGAGAATAAATGACTGATAAACAGGCTTATTAATAACAATAAAACAGAGCCAGACAAACCAACCAGAATAAAGATGGATAGATTAGAATAACCGAACCAATCACTCAATGCAGCGCCGACCAAAGACATCATTAGTAATAACCTGATAAAGGCTGTATTAGCTAAGACATTGAGTTGCCCTAAAATAAAGGTGATCCAAATAAGATTGAGCACTAGAAATGCCATGTATACATTTCTAATTAAACCTGCACTGTATTGATTAAATGCATAACTATTAACAGCGAAATATAGTAAAAACCCTGTCAATAATAACCACGCTAACACCCTTAAGCGTTTAGTTAATGACGCACTAATATCATCGTCTATATCTAATAAAGCCTGAGCAGGATCACAAGGGCTTAAAAACAGGCGGATTAGCCAAGTCATAATGGTTAAAAAGCTAAAACCAATGAATAGAATAGTTATGAATGGATGTCTGTCTCCTTCATTGAAGGCTAATAAATAGACTGTAAACGCATTTATTGACAGTAACACCGGTAAATAATGGTTTGTACAAGCCATAAACGAGAGCTTAATTTTCCCTGACAGAGTTTTTTGCTCATGAAACTGGATCTTAACTAAATGCCTTTTAATCCATTTTTTAGTGACGTATGCGAGCACTAAAGAGATCATTAAAATAAAAAGTAATGGGTAGCCATTTTTTATTAAAATCTGAGTTCCTAAACCAGTGAGTAAAAAGTTTTTGCTATCGGCTATCAATACTAAGGGGTTACTTAGGTTAAACTCCACATGATCTAAAATAGTTAATTGTTGAGTAAATAGCCTATCTTCCAACATGCTTTGCTGCATCGAAGCACTGGTTTCAATTGTTTCCTTCACGCGTAACATCATTAAACGGCAACTGGCTAATTGTTGCGCGCTACTTAGCATGTTTTTATTTAAGCTGACTCTTTTATCGGTTATATCTGAGTCCTCAGGCACTGTTTGCGGCCCAAGCAAGTCAAGATCGTTAGCACTTTTGTTAATCGAGAACTCATTACTTGTTATACATTCGTTCGCTAACTCCTCTATGTTAATGCTGTCACTGTGATATACCTTGAGTCTGTCTAAACTTTGACTGGATTTATCTCTGAGTGATTTTTCTATGGATACCAAAAGTAAATCGGCATCACCTAATTTCAAGCTAAATTGAGGGTCAAGAGCCAACCCTGATTGGGCATAAAAGATGAGAAAAAAGAGTATGAAGCGTTGCATTATTAAGTGATTAAATGATAGGGACTGTATTCAAAATACTATACACGTTTTTATTCCACTAATCGGAATTTTGCATGAAACGAAAGCGAAAGAAAATAGGCTATTATGGGGCACAGGTCCTTATAAAGTCCTTTGATAGAATATCTTACACCTTCTATCTTAAAGCGATAGTAAAAAGCCGTGTTTAATGTAGATTTAACCGACATTAATTTAGTCCATAATAGTTGTTATTTTTTTACTATTTTCGAGCAGAAAGATTATGATTCACTACAAATATAATAGCTGCACTCTATAACATGCAGACGACAGAAAAACTTGAAATACTTTACCTAAACCAGATAAACATTTTGGCAGAAATTCAGGTGCTTCAAAGCCAAAATTTTAAGCTATCCATCGCCCAGCAATATGAACTTTTTAATGATGAATATCAAAAGGTCTATCAGTTATTTGATGATGATAACCATGAGTTGATTCTAAAAATGGAATTAACTGATCTGTTGTTTGATATCCATTTAGGCTCTTATGAATTACCCCAAATAATTAACCAACAGTTTTCACGGCTAAAGATTATTGTGCTAAAATGCGCCTTACATCACTCTGCTTTTTTTAGCCATCCTGATAATCCATTTGTACAATACCTCAGCACCAATAGTCAGTTCATCACAAAACATTTAAACCAGCAAAATATTAAACAGTGTTGCCAACTTTTAAGCGCTCAGATTGAAGATCTAATTCTTAATTTTCAATCTGATCCCATGTTATTTTTAGCCCATTCCAAAAAATTACTAAGCACTTTAAAAAAGGAGCTTACTCTTAATAAGCCTGCCACCGCTAAAAAAGCAACTTTAAAAACTGATTCTTTAAAAGATAAGTTCTCTCGAGTCATATCTCATGATCAAATCACTAAGTTAGATAAAACAGCCAAGCTAAATATTCAATCTGCTAAAAATTTAGCGAAAGGCGAGTGGTTAGAGCTTAGAAACACCACTCCGCCCAGTTTAATTAAACTTATTTGGAAAGCGGATGATAACTCTGAATTTATTTTTGTGAATAAAGAAGGCGTTAAGGTGAAACAGTCTACTTTGTTTGAATTAGCGGCTGATTTTGAACAAAACGTCATTTCTTTAATGTCTAACAAAAATAAAAAAACATCACATAAGAACATTTCTGTCTTAAAAACAATTGGTTAAGGTTTTGGTATTTCTCCTGAAAGAACCTTACAAAACATCTCTGAATCTATATTTCCGCCACTTAAAATAACAGCCACTTTTTTACCTTGAATTTCATTCTTATCTTTTATAGCACCTGCTAATGCCGCTGCGCCTGCACCCTCAGCAGCATTATGCGTGGCAGAAAAATACAGTCTAATGGCTTCGGCTATTTCAATGTCAGCAACAGAGATCATTTTGCTGACACCTTTAGAGTAAATATCAAAGGCATCTTTAACCGGCACTCTAACTGCCATGCCATCGGCAAAAGTGTGGGCTGTTGACGTTTCAATTAGCGTATTACTTTCAAATGATAACTTAGCCGTTTGTGCATTTTCTGATACAACACCGACTATTTTGGTTTTTAAGCCTAATAAATCTCTCACCAAAATTAAGCCACAGATTCCTGAACCACAACCAACAGGCGCATAAACGGTATCTAAATCATTTATTTCAGAAAATAGCTCTAAGGCATAGCTTGCCACACCTAAAATGAGCTGAGGGTGAAAAGGCGGTACCATAAAAAGTTTTTTTGTTTTAGATAGTCTTAACGCTTCAATTTTTGCAGCATCAAAATCGTCACCGAATTCAACCAGAGTCGCACCAAAAGATTGCATGGCTTGGTTTTTTTCTTTTGAATTACCTTTAGGCACAACAATTGTTGCAGACAGTCCTTGTTCTACCGCTGCTCTTACTTGGCTTTGGCCGTGATTACCACGGGTAGCAGTGACAATCCCATCACAGTCAGGATGAGTTTTTTTTAACCAATCAATAAAGGTAATGCCACCACGAACCTTAAAGGCACCTGTTGG
>CAZORZ010000037.1:0-8655 GCA_964582255.1 uncultured Gammaproteobacteria bacterium
ATCCAATTGACTATGATTCACGTAAATCATCCAATGTGGGAAAAGCAGATTTTTGTTTCAAACTCACTTCATAACCAAAATAGTCAATTATTTTAAGTACTTTTCGCAAGCCAACATCACCTGCCTTACTTTTTTCAAATGCATTTATTG
Organism: uncultured Gammaproteobacteria bacterium; assembly: GCA_964582255.1. Classification (GTDB taxonomy): domain Bacteria; phylum Pseudomonadota; class Gammaproteobacteria; genus CAYZQE01. The sequence continues at coordinate 151 of CAZORZ010000037.1, forward strand.
TCGCTCGCGACACGCCTATATCATCAGCTAGTTTTTGTTGAGAAACACGCTTATTACGCCTTATTTTTGTTAATTCGCAAGCTATTAAATTATAATCCATGAGATACATTTTGTTTTAAATACCTTACACAATAAATAAAAAAACCAATTATGTAAACTATTTAGAACAAAATATATTTTCTAATGACCCCAACTTAAGTTTGAGATGTATTTGGGCTCATATTACTCTTGCTAATCTCGCCATAACAACACTTTAGCGAAATTAAGTATTGTGTCGACATAATTCCATGGTATTCAGAAACTGTAATAAAACATTACACCCTTAAAGCTCTACTCATTATAAACTGTAATAATTTATTACGTATTTCAAGAGGAGAAAGCTTAGCTAAGTAACTAAACCCTTGAATATTAAACATTTTATATCTTACGGCATAAATTATGTTTCTTATTGATTGATTTTAATTAACTTTAGGAAATAATATGAAAAAAATATTTTTTTTATATTTATGTTTGTTTATTGGCTCTGCTAATGCAGGGTTACTAACTAATACTGTTGCTATTCAAGCAATAGGTGCAACGGCGACTTCTAACTTTGGTGCCCCCTTTACTACTGACCTTACTATTGATCAATCTGATCTTACTGGCAGTTATATATCGGGTGTTACATCGACTTCAGTTATTGACGGCTTCAGCATTACTAATTCAGGTCATGGGTGGCATGGAGCTTTTGGAGACACTAATGGAAGCATTACTTTTGACCTTGGCGGACAATACTCATTAGACAGCATTTATCTTTTTTGGATGAACAGCGGTAACACTAATAACATAGCTGATTTTACAGTTGAGGTAGCAACTGACTTCGGTTTTATGGATTCGGTAATTGCCGCATCTTTTGGTGCTCCTACTGCGGTTCAGAATCGTATAGATTTCAATATGATTGCAACAGGTGGATACGTACGATTAAATTGGGGATCATTATCAGGTTATCACCCTGGCCTAAATGAATTTATTGCAGGCGGCATAGTTGCAAACGCTGTACCAGAGCCATCAATTCTAGCTCTTATGGCTTTAGGCCTTTTCGGTCTTGGTTTAACTCGCCGTAAAATTAAGAAGTAAGTCACTTATCTGTCCCGTTCTAAAATACGTTGACGGTTAAAATTAAGCCAGTTGCATTTTGCAGTTGGCTTTTATGTCCACTTCATTTTTCGTCTCTTATGCTCTATTTACTTAACTTTAGAAAGCACTCGAGTCAAACTGAATTAGATCCGTTTTTTAAACACTTAAATTCGGATCAAAACGCTCAACAATCCATCACTAAATCGAATTTCTTTAAAGCCCGAAAAACCTCAGTGAAGAGGCTTTTATTGATCTAAATCATTAACTCTAAGAAATAAATCGAATAAATCGGAGACAGACCCCGTTAAAAAATACTGTGCCTTTACATTCTAAATATTTAATTCAAGCCCACGTCCTTAATATTTGGCATATCTAGCAAAACCATCATTAAACGCTCCAAACCAATCGCCACACCACTGCATTTTGGCAATCCTGAATCAAGAGCTGCTATCAATTGCTGATCTATCAATATTTCACGCTGTCCATTTAATTTTCGAGATTGATTATCATTTTTAAAGCGTTGTAACTGTTCATTGGCATCTTGTAACTCTGAAAACCCGTTAGCTAACTCTAAACCGTTATAAAATAACTCAAAACGTTCGGCTACTTGTGTGTCGCTCTTTTTTAATTTAGCTAAAGACGCCTGAGAGGCAGGGTAATCTTTTATGAAAAACCAACCAGTTGATTTTAGTTTCGGCATTATTTCAATACTTAAAAAATAATCAAGCAAGCCATCACGCTCTAAATTTCTTAGGTTTTCAGGTGTTTTTGCTGCCAATTTTTTTTCTGTAATTTGTAATGGATTAAAACCACAGTGCTGTTCAAACAATTCAGTATAAGTAACGATAGGGATCTCGATATCACGCCCCATAACGACTGAAATTAAATCATTCACTTGTTGCATTAATTGTTCATAATTCCAATCAAGAACATACCATTCTAATAGGGTAAATTCTGTTTGATGGTTTCTGCCCTGTTGCTCATCGCGAAATGCATGAGCGATTTGGAATATCGATCCACTGCCTGCCGCTAACAGGCGTTTCATAAAAAATTCAGGCGAAGTCTGCAAGTAAAGCGTTCGTTTGTTTTGCGTTAACGATAAAGATTCTATAGTTGGGTCGGTAGTACCAGACTCAGACAATAAAGGCGTATCAACCTCTAAAATATGCTGCTGCATAAAAAAAGCACGTATTTTTTGAAGCATACGTGCTTTTTCAATCAGGCTATCGAAAGCATGGGGCTTCCAATCAGTCATACGTGTTACTTCTTTTATTGTTTTTTTACGCGAGACACATACTCACCTGTTCGAGTATCAACCTTGACACTGTCGCCAATTTCTAAAAATAAGGGGCCACGAACTTCAACACCTGTCTCTAAGGTAATCGGCTTAGTGCCACCTTGGGCGGTATCTCCTTTTAAGCCTGGGTCAGTTTGTGTAATCTCTAGCTCGACAAAATTAGCGACCGTAATGGCAATAGGGTTATCGTTATATAGAGTCACTTCAACCACATCTTGGGGCTTTAACCAGTTTTTATTGGCCTCAATCGCTTGTGCTTCGGCAGGTTTTTGTTCAAACGAGACTGGGTCCATAAAATAATAGAACTCACCATCTTCGTAGAGATATTGCATCTCCACATCCAACACATCGGCACCTTCTAAGGATTCACCCGATTTAAAGGTTTTATCCATCACTCTGCCGTTTTTTAAATTGCGTAATTTAACGCGATTAAAGGCCTGTCCTTTTCCGGGTTTGACAAACTCGTTCTCAATGATAGAACATGGGTCGCCATCTAACATGACTTTTAAGCCACTTTTAAATTCATTAGTACTAAAATTAGCCATCTATAAAACTCTCAATATTTTCAATATGAATATGATACCTGTTTCTACCCCATTGCTAAATAACAAAAATGAACCTCAGTCATGGCAAAAGGACGTATCGAATAATTTTAAGCAGTTAGATGAACTGTTAAACTTTTTAGACATTAATAAAAAAGATGCTCAAAAATTTTACCAACACAAAACATTCCCCATTAAAATCACTCAGTTTTATGCCAATTTAATTCAAAAAAACGACCCAAATGATCCCCTTTTATTACAGGTCATCCCCCAAACGCTTGAACAGCAGAGTCCAGATGGATATAAAACTGATGCTGTTGGTGATTTATCCGCTATAAAATACCCTGGGCTTATCCATAAATACCAAGGCCGAGCTTTATTATCCTTAACCGCTGCCTGTGGTATCCATTGCCGCTATTGTTTTAGGCGATCATTCCCCTATTCAGATAACACCCCCGATTTATCTGCTAATAGTGAGCTGATGAAGTACTTAAAGAAAAACTGTGATATTCATGAAGTTATTCTCAGTGGTGGCGATCCACTCATGCTTAGCGACAAGAAACTGAACTCGATCATGCAAAGTTTAGACGCAATACAACACATAAAAACGGTTCGTTTCCATACGCGTATGCCCAGTATTTTACCCAATAGAATCACCTCAGAATTACTCAATCGTCTCAGCATAAGTTCGAAACATATTGTTTTTGTTTTGCATATTAATCATCCAAATGAAATAAATAAAGACGTTATGCGTGCCTGTCAAAAGCTAAAATCAATTAATATTACATTGCTTAATCAGTCTGTTTTACTAAAAGACGTTAATGACTCCAGCTCTGTTTTAAAAGGTCTTTCAAACGCATTATTTGATGCAGGTATCCTGCCTTATTACTTGCATTGCCTAGACAAAGTTAAGGGCGTAGCACATTTCGATACCCCAAGAAAAACTGCCAAAAAGTTGATGGTCGAGTTAAAAAAGCAACTTCCGGGTTACCTCATTCCTAAATTAGTTGAAGAAATAGCTGGGGAATCGTCAAAAACTCATATTCTTTAGATCGGATTAGGCTATTATTTATTACATAGATAATAATAACTAAACAAAAGAAAACCATCATGGACACACAAACTAACACCCTTATTCGACTCTTAATAGTTGACGAAAGCCTGCATGAAGCAGAACAATTAGTCAGTTTATTACGCAGTGCGGGCTTACATGTGAAAGCAGAGTTTGCAGAAGACAGTGAAGACATGTGCCAAGTGTTGTCATCCAAACCTTTAGATATCGTATTATTTTCGATTGACCTTCCTGAATTAACCATAAAACAAGCCCAACACCTAATTCAAGAATGCGGTAAACATCTTTCGTTTATCGCGATGACACTGTCGTCAATTGAAGAGCATATTATCGAAGCCATGCACCAAGGCGCTCAAGATCTTGTTAATCCTAACCATAGAGAACATTTCGTGCATGTGCTAAAACGGGAAGCCTTTCATCTTAATACATGGCGCAAAACCATGAATATAGAGAAGGAGCTGCATGAAAGTGAAAAACGCTGCCAATCACTTCTTGGCAACTCAAAAGATGCTGTTGCTTATGTTCATGAAGGCATGCATATTTATGCCAACGATGCTTATTTAGAGCTGTACGGCTTTACTGATTTTGATTCAATCGAAGGCATGCCCATCATGGATTTGTCGCATCCTGACAATAAAAATGAATTAAAAACCATGCTACGCCAAGTGGGCAAGCAAGAAAACACGGTAAACTTTTTAGACCTTCAATTACACCACAGCTCTGGCGAATATATTAAAGGTAAAATTGAGTTTGCTAAAGCCAGTTATGATGGTGAACCATGTACCCAAATTCTCATTCGTTCCAATGCCGATACTACCGAGCTAGAAGAACAAATAAATTACCTTCATCAGCATGATTTAGTGACTGGCTTATACAATCGCCAATATTTCATGGACAAGCTGAAAGAATCCTTAGATATTGCCGTTAATGGTGGTAAACCATGCGCTATTTTATACATCAGCATTGATCATTTTAGCAATATTCGTAATTCCTTGGGTATCTCTGGTTGCGATATTTTACTCTCTGATCTTGCTTCCATTGTTAAAAGAAATGCTAGCGAAAAAAATATGGTTGCCCGTTTTGGCAACAGCAGCTTCGTCAGTATTTGCTACAGCGAGGACAAATCATTTATCGAAAAAATAGCTCAATCGCTTCCCCTTATGATCGAACAAAACATTTCTGAAGTTAATGGCAAATCTATCAGCGCTACCAGTAGTGTGAGTATTTGTTACATTGATGAAAATACCCCGACCAATGCCAATGAAATAATAGCCCGCTGTGAAAAAACAGTGGCTCAAGTCCAAGAGGTGGGTGGCAATGGAATGAAAGTTTACGTGCCAACTGCTGGTGAAATGACACAAGATGAGGAAGACGGGCAGATTACTGCGATGATAAAAACAGCTCTTAAAAACAAACAAGTTTTTCCATTATACCAACCGATAGTCAGTATTAATGGTGATGCAGGCGCTCATTACACCACATTAATTGAATTAAAAGACGCAAAAAACCAAGCACATCAACAAGCTGATTTTATGGCTGCAGCCGAACGTGGTGGCATTGCAAAAACCATTGATCGTTGGATTATTATGAATGCTATCAAACAAATAGCCGCCGCAACGAAAAAGAAAACCAACATTAAGCTTGTCATCAACCTAAGTCAAGATTCGCTGTTAGATGCAAGCCTTGTACGCTGGATTGCAGAATGTTTAAACACCGCTCGAATTTCAGGCGATTCACTTATTTTTATGATTAATGAAACTGATGCTGTCAATCAGTTAAAAGCATCCAAACTACTTTTTAAAGGATTAAAACAATTACATTGTCTGTTTGCATTAGACGAGTTTGGTATGGGGCTAAATCCATTTCAGCTTATTAAACATATTAAAACCGATATTATTCGCATTAATCCTGGCTACATGGAAAACTTATCTAGCAACCAAGACAATCAAGACAGCATTCGCGAACTTACTGATATGGCTAGCTCACTTGATATCAAAGTCATCGCCCCTATCGTTAATGATGCCAGCATTTTAAGTGTGCTTTGGGGTTTAGGTGCCGATTTTGTACAAGGTGATTTTTTACAACCTATTAGCTCAGAGCTTAATTACGACTTCTCATCAATGGGTGGTTAAGGAAGCACCACTCAGGTTCAATTTTTTTAGGTTAAAACAAGCTCAATTTAGAGTTCTTAATTCAAACAATCAAAGTTATAATCCATGATTGTTTTTTGAACTAAGAATCATCCATGGAAAAAACCTACAATCCCCACGCTATTGAGCAAGCCATTTATAAAAAATGGGAAGACAATAATTATTTCAATCCTGAACACAATCAAGCCCAGCAACAATCACATTCAGGCAATCCCTATTGCATCATGATTCCACCGCCTAATGTCACGGGCAGCTTGCATATGGGGCATGGTTTTAATAATACAGTGGTGGATTCACTGATTCGTTATCGCCGCATGAAAGGCGACAAAACACTGTGGCAAGCAGGCTCTGACCATGCAGGTATCGCTACTCAAATGGTGGTAGAACGCCAACTCGAAGCAGAAGGTAAAACACGACATGATTTAGGCAGAGATGCTTTTATAGACAAAATATGGCAGTGGCGAGAAGAATCAGGTGGCAACATCACCCGTCAGTTACGTCGTTTAGGCTCATCCCTCGACTGGGAAAGTGAACGCTTCACAATGGATGATGGCTTAAGTGACGCTGTGCAAGAAGTGTTTATTCGTCTGCATGATGAAGGCTTAATTTACCGTGGTAAACGCCTCGTCAACTGGGACACCAAACTCCACACTGCTGTGTCTGACCTTGAAGTATTATCCGAAGAAGAAAACGGCTATATGTGGCACATGAAATACCCATTAGCCGATGGCAGCGGACATGTTATTGTCGCCACCACCCGACCCGAAACTATGTTAGGCGACTGTGCTGTCGCCATTGCTCCAGGCGATGAGCGTTATACTCATCTGCTTGGTAAAATGATCGCCTTGCCGCTCACCAACCGTCAAATCCCTATCGTAGAAGATGAACATGTTGATGCCGAGTTTGGTACTGGCTGCGTCAAAGTCACCCCTGCTCACGATTTTAATGATTACGATGTTTGGAAACGTCACAACACCGAAACAGCCATTATTAATCAACCTCACAAGGGCTTAATTAACCTATTCACTATTGATGCTGCTATACGTGAAAACGATGCTGAAATTGAAGATGACAATGATCTTATTCCTTCTGCATATGTAGGTATGGATCGTTATGTTGCACGTAAACAAATCGTTGCTGATTTAGATGCATTAGGCTTATTAGAAAAAGTTGCCGACCATAAACTGATGGTGCCACGAGGTGACCGATCTGGAACAGTTATTGAGCCTTTTTTAACAGATCAATGGTATGTCAAAGTCGCTCCTTTAGCGAAACCAGCGATTGAGGCAGTAGAATCAGGGCGCATTAAATTTGTACCAGACAACTGGAAAAACACCTATTTTGAATGGATGAATAACATTCAAGACTGGTGCATCAGTCGTCAAATTTGGTGGGGGCATAGAATCCCAGCGTGGTATGACGAAGATGGTGGCGTCTATGTCGGACGCAACGAAGCCGATGTTCGTGAAAAATATAACTTGAGCAAAGAGCTAAAGCTGCGCCAAGACGACGATGTTCTTGATACATGGTTTTCATCTGCCTTATGGCCTTTTTCTACCTTAGGTTGGCCTGAAAAAACACCGCGTGTTGAAGAGTTTTATCCCACACAAGTTCTAGTCACAGGATTTGATATTATTTTCTTTTGGGTCGCTAGAATGATTATGATGGGGCTTAAATTCATGGATAACCAAGTGCCCTTCCATGAAGTTTATGTACATGGCTTAGTGCGTGATTCGAACGGCGACAAAATGTCAAAATCGAAAGGAAATGTATTAGACCCTATTGATTTAATTGATGGTATAGAGCTTGAAGCCCTAGTCGAAAAACGTACCAAGGGCATGATGCAGCCTAAACTTGCCGCTAAAATCGAAAAACAAACCCGCAAAGACTTTCCTGATGGCATCGCCAGTTATGGCACCGATGCCTTACGCTTTACCTTTGCCTCACTCGCTACGACAGGCCGTGACGTTAAGTTTGATATGGGGCGTATCGAAGGCTATCGAAATTTTTGCAATAAAATATGGAATGCCTCGCGCTATGTGTTACAAAACGCTGGGCAGGATAGCCCAAGTGTCGTGGGAGACAGGACATCGGGAGCAACTGTTGAAAATATTTCTCTTGAAGGTGAAACTGAACTGTCTTTAGCTGATGGATGGATTTTATCCCGCTTAGAGCAAATCAGTGCCAGCACCAGCAAACACATTGATGCCTACCGCTTTGATCTCGCTGCTAAAAACTTATATGAATTCGTGTGGAATGATTATTGTGATTGGTATATTGAGCTATCAAAACCTGTTTTATATGCCGACGATGCCACAGAAGCCCAAT
>CAZORZ010000038.1:0-2531 GCA_964582255.1 uncultured Gammaproteobacteria bacterium
ATTCGCCGAATTTTATCAGCCATTGCTATTGCCTATGCGTCATTGGCTATTTTATTGTATGTTTATCAGCGAGATTTACTCTATTTTCCGACCGTTGCAGTAGAGCATTCTTTTGCCACCGTCTCGATTAAAAATCAGGGTGAAAATTTAGACATTATCATTTTGAACCCCAATAAGGATAATGCCATTATTTATTTTGGCGGCAACGGCGAAACCGTGGTTAAGCAAGCCGCTGAGCATATCGCTAATTTTCCTGAGCACAGTATTTATTTAGTGAATTATAGAGGTTATGGTAAAAGCAGTGGCAAGCCAACAGAACAAGGTTTGTACTCAGATGCACTTGCTGTTTTTGATGTCGTTGCAAAATCACATCAGCGTGTGTCGGTTATGGGGCGTAGCTTGGGCACTGGTATTGCTAGCTATGTTGCGGTTAAGCGCATAATAGACAAACTGATTTTAATCACGCCCTACGATAGCATTGAAGCCGTCGCACAAACACAATATCCCCTCTTTCCAATTAGTTTGTTAATTAAGGATGTTTATGACTCGGTTGGTCGAGCGCCTAAAATAACGGCACCAACGCTTATTGTGGTGGCAGAACAAGACCAAGTGATTCCCCGAGAAAATACCCTGAATTTAATAAGAGCCTTTAGACCAGAAATATTAAAGGTGAAGGCGTATAAGGATGCTGGGCACAATGATGTGTCGCATTTAGATGACTATCACCAGCTACTAAAAGAGTTTCTTTTGCCGCCAAAGCCCCTTTAAAGTAATGCAGGTAACTGTTTCGTTAAGGCCTGTTTTTCTTTACTGAATTCACCGCTTAATTCAAAGCCTACAATGTCTCCGTTAACATCTTTATGAAGTGCCTTAACGCCATTGTCTCCCTCAATAATTTCAATTGAAGATTTGTCGCTACTGGGTGACACCACTAAAGGACATGCAGGTGTTTTAATCATAACGGGCATGGCAGGATAGTTAACCTTAGTGTCTTCGCCATTTAAGGTTTTAGCCAAAGCCCTTGCGCCATTCATTAAAGGCATGACAAAAGGCAACACCAGTGATTCAACTTCGGCACAATCACCTAAGGCATAAATATCTGCTTTATTGGTTTTTAAGAATTGATTAGTTTTGATGCCTCGATTGCAATCAATGCCAGCCTCTTGAGCTAAATTTATGTTTGACCTTAGGCCAATAGCGGATAAGACTAAATCCGTTGATAGCGTGGTATCGTTACTCAGTGTTAATTCAAAGTTACCGTCTTCGTAGTGGGCATGACTGACGGTGGTATTTAATTCAAATTTAATGCCTTGAGCCTCTAATTGGCTTTGTAAATATTGACCAACAGGCTCTGACAGTATGTTACTCATCGGCCAAGCATCGGGACCGATAATAGTGATTTTTTTGTCATTACTGACAATATCATTAGCAAATTCACAGCCGATTAAACCGGGGCCGATAATGGCAATGTGTTGTGCTGATTTAGCCTTATGTTGAAACGCACGATAATCGTCTAAATCATTCACCGTTAAAATAGCATCATTAGCGTTGCCCTCAATCGGCGGCTTAAAGGGTGAAGCGCCCACTGCAAGCACAAGCTTGTCGAAAGTGATGGTTTCATCATTGACGACAAGCGTTTTAGCATCAGTATTAATTGAGCTGACACGGCTCAGATTTTTTATACTGACAGTATTTTGCTCAGCAAATTTAGCGGCATCAGCCATCACTAAATCATCTGCCGATTTACCCTTAGCATAGGCATTAGACAGCATCGGTTTTGAATAAACGTCACCATTATCAGCGGTAATAACAAGTACATCAGTGTCTTTATCGAGCTTTCTAAATTCTCGAACTAACGTGGTCGCAGCCATACCGCTGCCAATAATAACGATAGAATGTTGAATCATATTTATTCTCTGGGTGAGTGTCTGCTTGGGTCTGAACTAATACATAAAAGAGCTTTAAACTTCTTCCATCTCAAAGTCAGATTTACCCACACCACAATCAGGGCATTCCCAATCTTCAGGTACGTCCGCCCATTTTGTGCCAGGCGCTATGCCATCATCAGGCCAGCCATCAGCTTCGCTATACACTAAGCCGCATACTACACATTGATATGTTTTCATGTTGATTACCTATTTATAAATTTTAATTGGATTAAGAGATGGCTGCTAACGTCTTTATATAGTGGTTTGCATGCCTTTCTTCAACTCGTGTTAGAGCTGAAAAGCGTTTTTCTGCTTTTACTAAAACTTGTTCAAACATTTCAGCATGCTCTTTAGACTCTACAATTTGTTCGTCAAATTCTTTTGCCGCATTTTTAGCGCCTTCGATTTCTGCCATATGGCTGAACTCAGGATACATGGTGGTATATTCGTAAGTTTCACCCTCAATGGCAAGCTCTAAGCACTTTTGCGGTGTTAAAGTTTGTTTTGGGAATAATAAATCCATGTGTCCAAGTGCGTGCATCACTTCTTGTTTAGCCGTATTTTCAAACACCAGAGCCGTTGCCTCATCACCCATTCCGCGAC
>CAZORZ010000038.1:2605-8133 GCA_964582255.1 uncultured Gammaproteobacteria bacterium
CGTTTCTGCCGATGTTGTAATAGTTGTCATAAATCACCTATAGTTAATGCTTATTAAAGATGAGCTTATTTTAGCTATTATTTATGAAAGGTCTATTTTATTGTTTTTATGGATTTGTTAGTAAAAAGCTATCGTAACTTATCTTATGATAGCTTTTGAAATAGATTATTCCAGCAATGCTGCTCTAATTGAGGTGTAAAAAGAGCTTGTTTAGCCAAGCATGAGCGTTCAATTTTTAGATAAAATGGATCATTCATTTCCATTTTTAATAAAAGCTCTTTAAGGAGACGCTCATCCCCTACAGGATAATAGGCGTCATAGTCCTCACCTAATAAACCCACAGAACCTTCAATATCGGATGAGATAATGGGCAGGCCAGCAACTATTGCTTCAGAGATGACATTTGCCCCTCCCTCCATCAGAGAAGGCAATACTAGGCAGTTAGAGCGTTGATAAATCTGCCTGATTTTATGATGAGCAATCTCTCCATGCCAGGTGTACCGAGGATTAATAGCCATTTCTTGTTGTGCTGTTTCAGCCCACTCTGGCGTGTGCGCTTTGCCATAATGGTGCACATGAATTTTGCTGTTTGAGGGTAAATTCCGAACCGCTAAGGCAGGCCGCATGGGATCTTTCTCTTCACGTAAATGTCCCAACACAGCGACATGAAAATAGCGTTTATAAGGATTTCTTTGTGTAATAGGTTTTGCTGATTGCCTAATGACATGCATTTTATGGCGTTGGTTACTTGGTAACACATTAGCAATTAGGTCATGTAAGCCAACTAAATAATCGGCAGTTTCAATTGAATTTAACGTAGGCTTTGGATGACTAAGAATAAAGCGATAAGCATCTGTGCCAGTGATAGCAACAATAATTGGAGTGCTGGGAAATTCAGCTTTAAATTGAGCAATTGCTTCTGCGCTGCGCCATGCATGAAGGGCAATAAATACATCAGCAGACTGACGTTTATATTCAGTTATAATGTTAACTGAATGGCCTAAATTACGCATTAAACTAGCCCAGCGCAGTGCGGTTGCACGATTGCCTGCTCGAGAGTGAGGAGGCGCAGGCGTTATCATTAAAATTCGCACAAAATTAAGTTTCTTGAGTCATAATTGCCCCACTATAAAAGATGTGATGCAAATTATAAACTTCAGCCTATGACAAACTCATTTCGTCGCTTAGAAGCCACGACTATTATCGAGCAAATGACAGACGCTCGCAAAAGAACATTACAGCTAATAGAAGGCTTAGATGCTGAGCAATTAATGGGTGCTAAGCTAGCAACGGTTAATCCCTTACGCTGGGAAATTGGTCACGTCGCTTATTTTTACGAATTTTGGATTCTGCGTCATCATTTAAAACAAGCCGCCATTAGAGAAGATTCGGATGCTCTGTTTGATTCGATAAATATAGCGCATAACGATCGTTGGGATTTACCCCTACCGAGCAAAGAAGCAACCTTAAGCTATATGCAAACAGTTTTAAATAAGGTGCAACAAGCACTTAAAAACAGTGACGATGAAAAATTAAATTATCTAGCACAATATGCCGTATTTCATGAAGACATGCATACGGAGGCTTATACTTATACGCGTCAGACACATCATTTTTCGGCACCTCATTTTGCAGCGGAGAATAACCGAATATTGACAGCCAAGCCTTTAATCGGTGATGCATTTATACCGGGTGGTCGTTTTAATCTAGGGGCTCAAAAACATGAGGCTTTTGTGTTTGATAATGAAAAATGGGCTTATGATGTTGAGTTAAAGCCTTTTTATATGAGTAAAACAGCCGTTAGTAACGGTGAGTATTTAAAATTTGTGGAGGCTAAAGGTTATCAAAATAAAAATTTATGGTCAGATGATGCTTGGAAATGGAAAGAGAAACAAAATTTAACAGCACCTCTTTATTGGCGACAAGGTGATGGCAAATGGCAGCATAAAGAATTTGATCAATGGAAAAACTTACCAATAACTGCGGCGATGATTCATGTCAGCTGGTACGAAGCTCAAGCCTATTGCCAATGGGCAAAACGACGTTTACCAAGCGAAGTAGAATGGGAAGCAGCTGCGGCAGCCGAACCTAATGCAACTGGCACGGCATTAAGCAGTAAAAAAAGATATTTTCCATGGGGCAATACTGAGCCAACAGAGCGGCAGGCTAATTTAAATGGTTTTGCACTGGGCACAAATGATGTGTCAGCACATGCCGAGGGTGACAGTGCTTTTGGTTGCCGTCAAATGATCGGTAATGTGTGGGAATGGACTGAAGACACGTTTAATCCCTACCCTGATTTTAGCCCCGATATGTATGCAGATTATTCTCAGCCTTTATTTGGTCAGACTAAGGTATTACGTGGCGGTGCATGGACAAGCAGAAGTAGGATGATTCGTAATACCTGGAGAACTTATTATGGTGCTGATAGAAATGACGTGTTTGCAGGCTTTAGAACTTGTGCTTTATAAGAATAAGATATGAAAAAAAAAATAAACTTTATAGATTTAAAACCCAGTGAGTCGAATTTTGCTATTGACGTTAAAACGGGTTTTAGTAAAAAGCCTGTTTCGATACCGCCAAAGTATTTTTACGATGCCATTGGCTCAAAGCTGTTTGATGACATCACTCAGCTAGACGAATATTATCCAACACGGACAGAAATAGCGATTTTAAAAACCCATGCTAATGAAATAGCCAATATGATTGGGACAGGCAGTGTGTTACTAGAACCCGGTGGTGGTAGTTGCACAAAAATTCATATTTTATTAGACGGCTTAAAGCCAAAAGCCTATGTGCCCATGGATATATCTTCTACGCATTTAAAAGCAGCGTCAGAAGATTTAGCCGATAAATATGTCGATTTAGAAATCCATGCCGTATGCACTGATTTTAGTCGTGAGATGCTGGTGCCTAAAACAGCACCTGAAGGCACTAGAGTGGTATTTTTTCCAGGCTCCAGTATTGGTAATTTTACGCCTATAGAGGCGCAAAAATTCATCACCACAATCGCTCAGCTAGTGGGGCAAAATGGTCTATTTTTAATAGGCGTTGATCTTAAAAAAGACAAACGTATTTTAGAAGCCGCTTATGACGATGCATCAGGTGTCACAGCAGCCTTTAACCTAAATCTACTAGCGCGGATGAACAAAGAATTAAACGCAAATTTTAAACTAGAGCAATGGCGGCATAAGGCACTTTACAATGAAAAGCTAGGGCGTATCGAAATGCATTTAGTGAGTAACTGTCAACAAAGTGTCACAATTTTGGGTGATACCTATGATTTTGCAATGGCTGAAAGCATCCATACTGAAAACTCATATAAATACAGTGTAGAAGAATTTAAAGCACTGGCACAAAAATCTGGATTTGCATCGAAACACGTTTGGCTTGATCCAAAACAGTTATTCAGCGTGCATTTATTACAAGCATCTAACGATAAATAAAGGATTAAGCTATGCTCAAAACAAACACACCTATTGCCAAAGACCTTGTTTTAGTCGGTGGCGGTCATGCTCATGTCATCGTGCTTAAAAAATTGGCTATGAAGCCAGTGCCAGGATTACGCATTACGCTCATTACACGCGATATTCACACGCCCTATTCTGGCATGTTACCGGGCTTTATTGCAGGGCATTATGGCTATGATGAATGCCATATTGATCTTGGCCCGTTGGCTCGATTTGCAGGTGCGCGTCTTTATCACAGCGAAGTTGAGGGCATTGATTTAAAAAATAATCAAATTATGTTACCAAACAGACCTCGCGTAAATTTTGATTTGTTATCCATAAACATAGGTTCTCGACCCAATAGCATTAACATAAAAGGGGTTGATGAATTTGCCATCGCGGCAAAACCTATCGACACATTTTTAATAAAATGGCAGGCATTGCAAGATAAAATTATAAGCTCAAAGGGTGATTTTAACCTAGTGATAGTGGGGGGCGGAGCAGGAGGTGTCGAGCTTGCACTAGCAACACAACACCGCTTACAAAATTTATTGTCACAAGCTGGTGACATGTCTAGGCGTTTAAATATAACCTTATTGACGCAAAGTAATGGCATTATGTTTGGTCATAATGATGGTGTCAGAAAGCGTTTTGAGCGCGTTTTTGCTCAGCGAGGCATACAGGTGAAAACAGAATGTTCAGTAACTGAAGTTCAGGCCAATCAGGTACTAACGGCACAGGGTGAAACCATCCCTGCTGATGGTGTTATCTGGGTGACTTCGGCTGCGGCAGCGCAATGGCCTAAAGAATCAGGGCTAGCAGTAGATGAACAAGGATTTATAACCGTCGATAAGTATTTACAGTCAACCTCACATAAGCAAGTGTTCGTTGCAGGCGATATTGCATCATTGCCTGATGCCAGACCAAAATCGGGCGTGTTTGCCGTGCGCCAAGGCCCCATTTTAAAACATAATCTTCAAGTCGCAGCGACTAAAGGGCGTTATAAAGCCTATAAACCACAAAAGAATTTTTTGGGGCTGGTCAGTACGGGCGATAAATATGCGGTCGCATCGCGAGGGACTTTATCGTATGAGTCGGCATGGTTGTGGAAAATCAAAAACTGGATTGATCAGCAGTTTATGCATAATTTTAATAATTTGCCCGAGATGGAACAAGAGCAAAATCCAATATTAGCCGCTGGCATAGCCGATGATGCCGCTATAAAAGAGCTGTCTACACTTGCCATGCGCTGTGGCGGTTGTGGCGCTAAGGTTGGAGCGACCGTGCTATCGCGTGTTATGGCTCGTTTGCCAGTCACTACGAGAGAGGATGTATTGATTGGTCGAGATGCGCCCGATGATTGTGCCATGTTGGCTGTACCACAAGGAAAGGTTATGGTGCAAAGTGTCGACTATTTTCGTTCATTTATCGACGATACCTACACGTTCGGCGCAATTGCAGCCAATCATGCCTTGGGTGATGTGTTTGCCATGGGTGCAGAGGCTCAATCGGTATTAGCTATTGCGACAGTGCCTTATGGTCGAGAAAAAATTGTCGAAGAAACGCTTTATAATTTATTAGCAGGCGCTTTAAGTATTATAGAGCCAAGTGGTGCCGTGCTTGCTGGTGGTCATTCCAGTGAAGGGGCTGAGCTTGCCTTTGGTTTAAATGTAAACGGTATTATCGACCCGACCAAAGTGTGGCGCAAAAGTGGCTTGCAAGCAGGCGATAAACTTATCCTTACAAAACCAATCGGCACAGGCACTTTGTTTGCCGCTGATATGCGCATGAAGGCGAAAGGACGTTGGATTGATGCGGCGATTCAGTCAATGCTGATATCGAATCAAAAAGGTGCACAGTGTTTACAGCAATTTAAAGCAACAGCATGTACTGATCTAACAGGTTTTGGGCTTATCGGGCATTTAATAGAAATGACCAAAGCTTCAGCAGTAGACGCAACTTTATTTATGGATGCGCTGCCATTATTAGAGGGTGCTTTAGACACCGTTCGTGCAGGCATTTTGTCTTCGCTGCAACCGGCTAATTTACGCTTACGTCGAGGGATTAGAGATATTGAAA
>CAZORZ010000039.1:0-3367 GCA_964582255.1 uncultured Gammaproteobacteria bacterium
GACTGAGTGCGATCAGCTGTTGCTCTAATAAAAGATAAACGACTACTGACTTTAGTTTCATTAACCTCAAGTAAAAAATTAAGATCAGTTTTTTCAATTAAAAAGTCAGGTTTAGTGTATTCACTTAAACGATTGAGCACAGGAACATCTATTTTCATAACAACATAAATTTATTTAGGAGTGGAATAAAACTGATATTAAGAATCTGTTTTAGAGGTGTCTGCATCAAACAAAGATAATTTAACTTTAGAGCCAGAGGGGTCGGTAAATGAATCATTCAGTTTCTGCACAAACTGACCTGAATTTTCAATAACATTACGAATTTTACGGCTTTGTCTACGTCCCCAGCCAACTGGATCAACATAGAATACGCTACGCCAGTATCTCGTGTTTTTTTCAAATGCAGTGACTAAATTACCGGGCATATCAGCACGGGGTAAGGTTTTTGCCACTCGTTTAGCCCAAAACTGACGAATAGCGGCATGAATAATCATAAAAATGATTACCACTGCAGTTAATGCAAACAAACCACCTAATGGGCTAGCCTCATAGGTGCTCATAATATGATCTGGACTTATGATGGATAACTTATCGAAATGAAATAAGGCATAGCCACATGCTATAAAGATGGATGAAAAGACCACAAGATCGGTTTTTATAACCCGTGAAGACCATTTTTTAAGCGCCAGTTTAAGCGCGGGTATTGCCTTATGCTCTATATCGTTTGCAGTCTTTTCTAACGCACCAATAATACGGTAAGCTCGCTCTGTCTCAACTTCATGCATACGGCTATAAATAGCGGCTAAATCTGCATCTTTTTTAGATTTAAAGCGTTGTTGCAAACTTTCATCTGCAATTGGGTTTGCCGATGCTTCATCGTAAATCATATAAAATTTACCAGCAGTTAAACCACTTTGCGATAAAGCTCTTTGCCATGCACCGACAACCTCTTCAGGGTTATCTTCCTTAGACGCAGTATCAATTTGATTCAGGATGTATAAAAATTTACTCGAATCAGATCGGGAAATAGTTTTTTCTACAAGGTGCTCTAAGGTATCTTTCATAGCACCTGGCTCTGGATGTCTTGCATCAAAAAACACCAATACTAAATCCGATAGATCAATAATATGATCGGTAATTCTTAAGGTTGAATTACGCTGTGAATCCGCATCAAAACCCGGGGAATCAATTAAGATTTTCCCTTTAATCGGGTCATTGGGGCAAGTTTTTAATTGTAGATAAGCATTAATTCGTTCACCCTCACCTGGTGCAACCTTCTCAATGTCATCCGCAATATTATAAAAAGGAAACCGAGGGTCAGCATCTAAAGCTAAGCCAGGTATCACTTTTGATTCTTTATCATGGGTATAACAAATAACGGTGAATTTATCATCCACAGCTTGATTACCAGAGCTCTGGATATCCATACCTAAATAAGCATTTATAAAGGTAGATTTGCCCGCAGAAAATGTACCTAATACTGAGATTAATGGCCACCACGGAATTTGTGTCGCATAGGATTCATCTCGTGAAATCAGGCCTATTTTAAAAGCAATTTTATCAAGATGAGAGAAGCTATTTACCGCTTCAATTAAAACTGGATTTTCTTCTTTTAAATGACTTTTTAAGTTATCTAAACGCTTTTCAATGCCTCGACGAGGATAAAAAAAGTCCGTTATAAACGTATCTTGAATGTCATTGCTGTCCATCAGTATGTCTTAAGTCTCAGTTATGTGGGAGGGGCGAACTGGCTAGACATTCTAAGCTCTGTCACAAAGAGCTTAGAATGTATTGTTGGCTATTGAAAAAAACCACTCATAAAACCCATCGGAGATGAGATATTACTAATGTCTCTTTGCATTCTTTGCGTTGAGCCAGCCATCGAATTAGTATTGTAGGTCATTGTTGCTAAATTAACCGTCATTGTTTCTACATTAGTACTGATTCTTCCAATGTTATTATTTAATTTAGTCATGGTGTGGTCCATAGCTGTCACTGACGTGGACATACGGGTTAAATTATTATCCACTGACTCAGTTAAAGCGATGACCGTTAAGCTTAAATTATGAACGTCTCGTGATAAGCTGTAAATAAGGTAAAACCCATAGACAGCCAATACAATAAAAGCAATCATCGAAGGGTAAACCACTAATTCCCAGCGTTTGGCACTGTTCTCAAAAGTATCAGCTAGACGAACCATACAGGCATTATCTAACTGCAGTATTTGAGATTGACGTCTCTCAGTACTATCTTCTTCACTGACATTACTACTTTCAGTTTTTTCCATATTGGAATCTCTTATTATCTAGTGCGACTAAGTGTAGTGCTAAAATAACAAATAATATAGCTCTAATTTCCATTAGAAATCATTGATATACTTATGTAAGTTAACTTAGATTCTAACTTAATAGTATATTTAAAATACGAAAACACCGCGATAAAAAGCTTTTAACTACACTTGTTTCAACAACAAAATATTAAACACAGTGTTGCATTCACCTGATTCTGCCTAAAACAGTCGTCTATTGCAGGTTTCAATCAGTAGCAATTGTATTTTTACACATACCCTTAATTTTGTACGCGCTGTCTCACATCTAACAACTGTTGCGCTTTCTCTGGTGAAATAGTGACTAATATTTCATAAATTTGTTTTGCCCGAATGTCATCATTTGCCTGCAAGAACAACTCCCCTGCTTTTAAATAATAATCAGATGCAGCAGAATAGTTATCTAAACCATAATAGATATTTCCAATTTCACCATACAAATCAGGCGAACTGGGATTCTTTTTTATTTCAGCTGAATATAGCTCGATTGCATATTGAAATTCATTATCCCAATAAGCTTCGCGTGCTTTTAATAAGTAATCTACTGGCTCATTTATCACCGAAGAAATAACAGAAGATTCACTCTTTACCTCAGGTTCAAAAGATTTTTCTTGTTGTTTTTCTGCAACCGTCTCTTCTTTAACAACAGGTTCACTCAGCGGAGGACTCGATAATTCTACTTGAGTAGCAGACTCTTCAACCATTTCAAGAGCTTCAATGGGAGGCTTAGTTTCTTGTACACCTCCATCCCTAAGATTTTTTATCGTTGATTCATCTAATTGTAGCAACTGAGAATACGCTTCATTTAATTTAAGCTCATCTTTAAAAAAAAAGCCTACGCCTAGCATAACTAAAATGCTGATACTTAAACTATGTACTAATAACCAACGGCCAAATGTCATTTTATTTTAGGATATAAAGTTGATGCAAAGGCTGTAAACTCTTTTGAAGCCTTGCTGGTGGGTTGCATTTCAAAAACAGCTAAACCTTCACTAAATGAACGTCTAAAGGCTGTGCGTTGGTATAGTCGTTGCTTGATTC
>CAZORZ010000039.1:3392-7942 GCA_964582255.1 uncultured Gammaproteobacteria bacterium
TCTTCAGCCTCGTCGGTTTCACGAATGCCACGGTGAGTGTCACCACGATTTATAAAACCTAAAACTTCCGGGCGTTTGCTGGCATTAGCTGTTTCTTCTTTAATTAGCTTTAAGAATCGCTGTGTTGACCAAATATCTGCCTGACTTGGCGGAATCGGTACAATAATACGATCCGCTAGGGTGAGCGCTTTCTTCATCGCATCAAAATCGGCAGTGCCAATATCCACGATAACTTCAACACGTTTAGAGGAGTATTCAGCCAGCTCATCGATGGAATCAATAACATCAAAAGAAGGTTCATAACCCTCTTCATCACGAATATCAATTACATCAGAAAAAGTTTTTTGTGGATCAAGGTCAAAAACAACTGTTTTTTTGTTTTTCAATGCCAGCCACACCGCCAAGTTAAATGCGACAGTACTCTTACCCGTTCCACCTTTTAAATTGCCAACTATTGTTATCATTTTTTTACTAAATCATTAACGCCTTTATAGATAGGCTTATATCATAGCTTATTTTTTAACGACTTTCTTTTCAAATCCAAATGGAACTTCAAATAACTTACTATCTAAAGACTCAATAACAATATCTTTTAGTTCTTGGTGACTGCCATTGGGATAAGATTGTTTGATACTAATTTTCAACTCTTCGTCGAACCACTGCTGACGCTCTAAGGGTTCTCCACTTTCAGATGAATCAATTTCAAGCCATTTTTGTGTCGGTCTATCTCCCAGTTTCTCATTTCCTAGCCATACTAGCTCTAACGAGCTTTTTTTATTCTCTAAGTTTTTAACAGGAATATTTATTTCAGCATCAATCCAAATATATGACACGTATGTTTTTTCATCTTGGGTGCGAGATAATTTCCATTTCACTGCTTCTCTTTTATTCAGTGTTTCAACACCCAACCGTTTACACGTTATATTTTTTAAGCTTGAACAAGGGTTTTTCTTAGCCTCTGAAATTCCGACGTCAATTGTTTCAAGTAAGGTGTTTCCATAACATAGCTTTTGCTCTGAAAAACACATTAGACTTACTTGAGCTTTTGAATTTAAAATCTGTACAACAGGTTCGCCGTAATAGAAAAATTCCTTTCGAATCTTGCCAGGAGAAAAATAGATCTTCGATGTAATATCTGCTCGGTCAGGTGATGACATAACCGCCGTCGCACTAAATTGAACGGCTGAGACAACCGTTGCCTGCAGTATTAAAAATAAACATATAAGTTGTTTCATAGATATCAATTAATTGGCTACCAAGGCATAAAAGGGAACGCAGCATTACCATTATTACTGCCCGGCCAAAATTGATTTGAGGGCCAAAGATTATCGCCGAATGGCGTCGAAAATGAATTACCAAAAACACTATTATTGAAACCATTACTATTTAAACGATGGCTATTAAAGCTATTTTGATACGAATGATTAAACCCATTATTAAATTGATGGTTTTGAGCAGGACGCATCTGCATGCGTGCTGAATTATCTGTGTACGGATTTTTTTCTATAATGCTATTTTTATCCATAGGGATGGAATAGTCCCCCACTGGCGCCCAAGGGTTACCCTTTGGCTGTCCTTGATATTGTCGTCGTTGCTGGGTTAATTGAGGCTGTCTATTCTGTGACCATGGATTTACCGCCACGCCTCTGTTAAAGCTTTGAGGAAAAACTAACTGAGCCTTATTTTGCTGGATATATTTTGGTATTTTAATAGCACCATCCAGCGTTCCTTTAATTCTCTGCTGAATATTTTGTTGCGCTTGTAACACCTTATCATGCGTTACTTCTTGTGCATTAGATGGCAAAGAAATAAATGCTGTCAGCGACATAATTAATAGTAAATGATTCATTAGCGGTATCCATGGTCATTTTTTAAAGAGCCATTTTTATTGTTAGAAATCCAAGGCATTGCCTGATTGGGCATTATTTGATTAGGCATAGGCATCCCCATCATGTTCTCATTTGATGTATTAAAAGCGTTTTGATTAAATTGAGGCTGCTCAAATTGCTGGTTTTTTTGGTTATTACGCGCCATATTATGTTGGAGTCTAAAGGGATTTGGCTGAGCCCATTCAGGAGGATAAAACCCTGTATCACCATTACTAAAATCATTTGGGGCACTTATTGCCATCTCATCAAAGCCCATTTTATGCGGTAACTGAGGCCGTTCATTTGGCAATTCATCACCTATTACTTGAAATGGATTAATAGCGTTAGGCATTACAGTATTCTGCTCCCCCATATCAAACTCTTGCGGAACAACGCCTAATGTACGGCCAATAATGGCAATAGGCGTTGGAGCAGGCTCTATAAAAACATCATCAGGCGATCTTTCTTGATATCGACCTAAATCTGGCACACCAAAATTATATTTTTTTTCATCATCAATTTGATGCGATGAGAGAGTGGTTGTTACCACTTCATCAAGGTTAAAAGTCACTCTTAACTGCGACTTAAACGGGCCTAAAGGAGGCTTTACTTCTGTTTTAGCAAAGGCGACTGTTGCTAATAAACAGCCCATTAACACAGCAATTTTAGTAATCATTATTTATCATCTAAATCAGGTTTTAAACGAATCCCACGGCGGGATGATTTACCCGTAGCCTTTTTTATCACTGCTTTTTTAGAAGTAGATTTTTTAACACCTGCTTTTTTTATACTGGCTTTTTTTATACTGGCTTTTTTCTTAATGGCAGCCTTCTTTACCACAGTTTCTTTGGGTATCACTGTTTTGCTATCTTGCTTCACTTCATCTTTAGCTCCCTGATTATCATCTTTAGTAGATTCTTCAGGTACTGTTTCTTTTTCAGCATCGACTAATGGCTGTGGCTCACTGGCTTTAGCTTCATGTGTATTTTCAGTTTCTGGAGTTTCAGTTGGGGCAATAACATCTTGCTTAACCTTATTCTCTATTCGATTTTCTGAATCATTGCTGGATGTTAGTTTTTTAACTATGTAGGCAAACAAACCGGTGAAAATAGCCACGATATCAAGCGATAAGCACCATATCCACTGTGCAAATAGCGTAACAGCCAACCATACTTTATTAAGTGCTAGCACAAGATAAGCGACTAAGCCTGAACCTGATTCCTTATCCTCTTCTGCACGTTTAACATCGTCTAATAATTCAGATGTTCCTTCTAAAATCGCATCATAAGGCAGTATTCCAGGAAGTTTTTTACCATTTTCATCTCTGCGTGGTACGGCAAACGATTCGCGAACACTGATACAACCTAAAGGAATAACAACCAGTGTTAATACGGTTGAAACCAATACGCCAAAAGCGAGTGATATCGCCATACCTTTAAATATGGGGTCTAAGATAATGACACCAGCACCACCGACTAAGGCAAATGCTGTTACCAATATTGGGCGCGTACGTGCTTTACAGGCGAGCAATACCGACTCGGTCACTGCCCGTCCAGCCAGCACCTCATGTTTCGTGAAGTCCACCAATAGAATGGAGTTCCTCACAATAATACCCGCTAAGGCAATGAAACCAATCATTGATGTTGCAGTAAATTCAGCCCCCATTATCCAGTGTCCGGGCACGATACCAACCAAAGTTAAAGGGATTGGTGCCATTATAATTGCTGGTAATGAGAAATTACCGAATTCCATCACTACTAGCATATAGATTAAGATCAGTGCAACACCGAATGCCATGCCCATATCGCGGAAAGTTTCATAGGTCACCGTCCATTCACCAGCCCATTCAAAAGCAGAGATGTCATCAGACGCAGGTGTTTCTGTCCAAGTACCTTCTAATTTGGTGCCATCAGGTGTTTCGTAATCTTCAAGATATTCAATAACATCAAACATGCCATAGATAGGTGCACCTAAACGACCCAAGGTTTCACCCGTGACATATTCAACATTACGTAGGTCTTTATGATAAATAATGTGGTCTTGAGGGTGTTTAGTAAACGAGCCTAATTCGCCTAATGGCACACTTTGGCCTGTTTGACTTGGTATCGGCAATTCTTTTATACGCGATAGATCTGAACGAACACTCATCGGTATTTGCAATACAATAAAGGTCGGCTCTAGCTTATAACCACTTTTAACATCGCCTAAACGATAGTTACCCAATGCCATTTGTAAATTACGGTTAATAGTATCGACAGAAATACCGCGACGAACTGCTTTCTCGGCATCGACTTCAAAACGCCACACATCATGCGGAGCACTCATTAAAGTATCAACATCAGTAATGTTTGGAGACGCTAAGAACATTTTTTCTAAGTCTCTAGCTACTTGGCGTCTAGTGTCAGCATCATTCCCATAAACCTCAGCAACAACCGATTGAAGAACTGGAGGCCCTGGCGGCATCTCAACAATCTGTAATCGCACAAATTCATTGTCTTTACTGATGTTTTTCAGGCGATTACGAACGTCTTCGGCAATTTCATGGCTACTGCGACTACGTTCACTTTTCGACTTAAGCTGAACTTGAATATCGGCTTCCCAAGGTTGTGAACGCAAATAATAATGACGCACCAAACCATTAAAGTTGAATGGCGAAGCCGTTCCAACATAGGTCTGAATCGC
>CAZORZ010000040.1:0-7908 GCA_964582255.1 uncultured Gammaproteobacteria bacterium
ACCCTGATATTGCAATGAAATTTGCTCTCGCAAGCGCTTATGGCCAGGTGGAAAACAATAGTCTAACGTCGCGTTCGGAAAACGAGTCGCCACTCGGTTTGTCGCTCTGATGAGCCCTTTTGATGGCATTAAATCAATTGAAGGACGCGCCGCACCTAATGGAATTATTGTGGGATCATTCGCCATTTTAAAAACATCTTCAAAGATTTCGCCAAATTTTATTTTTCTGGGTGATGTCGAATGAGGTAGGCACTTTGGTACTTTGATAGCTTGCTCAAGGGCTGCATTCACATAAAAACCTGATTGTGGTTTCGCTTTGAGAATGCCTTGAGTCTCAAGGCTTAAATAAGCTTGATTGACCGTCGTAATGCTGACTTTTAATTGCTTACTGAGTTTTCGTAATGAAGGAGCCTTATCACCAGGCTTCAGTGATCCTTTATCAATCAAGTCTCCAATGTATTTAGACACCTGATCATAAAGAAAGCTTTCGGAATGTGTATTCATTGAAACCGTCATAACTGTTATCGCTACATTTTTTATTTTCAATAATTGTAACTGTAACAGCTTCTAATATTTATGGCAGTTTAACTCGGTGGTGGATTCCCCGTACTCCATTTTTTAAAGCGTTTTTCGCAATAGGTTAACAGCGTTTGATAATTCGGGAAATATAAGTCAAAGCCATCTTCTGCAGGGGCATCATATTCACAAAAATCATTTTCATGCGTTCTGCATATAGCTGGCCTATCTTCGTAGATGCCACATCGGCCATCAAGCTCTAAATGAGCACAATCAGCTTCAAATAATACAAACCAGCCATCACTATCTTTATAGGCTTTTACTTTTTTATGTGACACCTGCCATAATAAGATCTCAAAATCGTATTTTGAACGTGGCGTATCAATTTGCTGAGTGACATAAGTACAGCATTTTGAATTTGTGCATAAATCACATTTATTCTTAGCATCAACAACAATATCCATCAGTCTATTACTTCAACCAGTCCTGTGGTTTTAAGTAATGCTCATAAAGCTTAGCTTCTGGTGTATCTTTTTCTGGCTGATAGTTATATTGCCAATTGACCTCTGGCGGTAAGGACATCAAGATTGATTCGGTACGACCACCTGACTGCAAGCCAAATAAAGTCCCTCGGTCATAAACCAGGTTGAACTCAACATAACGACCACGACGATATAACTGAAATTTCTTTTGTTTCTCATCAAAAGGCTCATCTTTTCTACGCTTAACAATAGGCACATAAGCTGAAATATAGTGATCGCCCACACTTTGCATAAAGGCAAAAGCAGTCTCAAAATCAGGTTCGTTCATATCATCAAAAAACAATCCGCCTATGCCGCGAGGTTCTTGTCGGTGCTTTAAATAAAAATAGTCATCACACCATTTTTTATACTTAGGATAAGCCTCTTCACCAAATAGCTGACAAGCATCAGCTGCTGTTTGATGCCAGTGTTTGCAGTCTTCATCATTGCCATAATATGGCGTTAAATCAAAACCACCACCAAACCACCATATAGGCTCTTCGCCTTCTTTTTCTGCGATAAAAAAGCGTACATTAGCATGCGATGTTGGCACAAAAGGGTTATGTGGATGCATCACTAAAGAAACGCCCATAGCGCGAAATTCTCGACCAGCTAACTCAGGTCGATGTGCTGTCGCTGACGCTGGTAAATTAGTGCCTTTTACTTCTGAAAAATTAACCCCAGCTTGCTCAAACACTGTGCCATTTGTCATTACTCGTGTATCACCTCCACCGCCGCCATCGTTATCTCGTAACCACACATCGCTCACAAATTTTTGTGAGCCATCTAATTTTTCAAGTGCTTGGCAAATTGAGTTTTGTAAGTTTTTTAAGTAATCACGAACAGCGTCTATATCGGGCTTCATTTTAAGTATTTTGAATAATTAGAACGACGAGAGTGTGTCTTTATCATGCTAAAATCTCAAGGAATTTTACAGTTTATTAAAAATAGCATCTGATACGAGTATCTTTAAAAATAATGGCCGTCATAAAATATCTTTTTACCCTACTCGCTCTCGCCATATTGTTTATCATTATTTACATTCCTTATGCCATCATTGATAAACAGCCACTCCTTGTTTCACCGAACCAATTAAATGCCAATTCACTCAATAAAGCCAAGCAACTGACTCGAAGTATTCGCACCTCATTAGAAGGGCCGCAACAGAACCGAATCATCCGTATAAATTTTACTCAACTGGAAGCTCTGTTAGCGCTCGCTAGTCATACCTTTAAACCCATCTCTACTCGCGTTAATGACCTTGGCAATGCCGTTTTACTATCGGCCACTATTAAGTTGCCAGCTTCAACTTACATCAATATACAGACTGAATTTTCTGATGATTTTATGTCTTCGGTATCAAGCTACAGCCGCATTGGCTCTCTCGAGTTCAGTAATTCCAGCGTTGCAACAGTCATTAAATATGCTCTTGCATTGTTTTTAAACAATGCAGAACAACACACCATCACTCACATGATTGACAAAATCACTCTAGAAAATAAAACCATTGCCATTAAAATAAATCCTTCTTTTGATATCACTCAGCTTAATGCTATTTTTCAATCTAAAGCAGATAAAGCCTTAAAGATTGTTAGTGCCTCTAAAGGGGATATTAATAAAGAAGTCCTTCACTATTTAGCCTTTCTACATCGCCTTGAAGAGCATTCAATTCAGCACAGATCGGTCTCTTTATATTCAATTACTTCACCTTTGTTTGCTGAGGCCACGATTAGATCACAACAAGCCAAAGCCCAAAAAGAAAATAAAGCGGCGATTATTGCCCTCGCTTTATTTGTTAGCGATTCCAATTTAAGACGTGTATTAACAACAGCGTTTCAATTACCCAGAAATCTAAAGACAAGCAAATTATCTTTCACCTTACACGGCAGGGGTGATTTGGTATTACATTTTATTTATTCAGCCGTTATCAACATCATTATTGATAATCACGTAAGTTTTGCCTTAGGTGAGCTTAAAGAAATTAGTGATTCTGGCCGTGGCGGCAGTGGCTTTAGCTTTGTTGATTTATTAGCTGATCGAGCTGGCACTCAATTTTCGAGCATTGCGATAGACTCACACAGTGGCGCAATTAAACTACAACAAAGCATGAGCTTAATAAATTCAGAAAGTGATTTTTTCCCCTCTATTAAGGGCTTAGCTGAAGGATTATCAGAAAAGAGATTTGCCAAAATATATCATCATAAAGACTCTGCAAGCTACCAAGCAATGCTTAAAGATATTGATCGGCGCATTAATGCCTTAGCTATTTACCATTAATTTTTCGCAAAGACCAAAATCCGATTATTAGCAGGCATGGCATGATCTTTAACCAAGCTTAATCCTTGTTGTTCAGCTAATTGATTTATCCATTCGAAATCTTTAATGCAACTATCCAAGTTGTTATTTTTTAACCAGACATCAAAGTTTTTATTACTGTCGCTGGTATATTTACCGCCATAATTAAACGGCCCATAAAACAGGCAATGCGCCTGATTATTTAACACTAAATTTAAACCTGTAAACATGTCTATCACTTGCTGTCGGCTCATTATGTGTAACGAGTTAGCCGAGAACACGGCATCATATTGCTTAGTCGGCCAATTAGCTGAAACATCAAACTCTATGGCCGCCAGCACATTCTTTAAATTCGAGTCCGCAAGCCATTCATTAATACCCATGAGGTTTCGCGCCAAATCCGATGTTTGCCATGTTAAATGACTTAATGCTTGAGCAAAAAATACAGCGTGCTGACCTGTACCTGATGCAATTTCTAACACACTGTCGCAGTTTTTTAAATAAGGCGTAATAGTGGATAAAATAACGTGTTTATTGTCATCACAAGAAGCGGCATAAGGCTTCATTAAAAATCAGCTTCTTCTATCTCTAAATAGGCTTTATTAATCACTCTGCCTAACTGCTGATCAAATCCTTCCCATGATTTGTAATCTGCTATCTTTTTTTCGACCTCTGCGCGCATTTCGAAATCTTCGATGTCATTTTCATATTGTTCTCGCACTGATTGATACAATAGCTTATGGACATCTAGCGCATATTTTAACATCGTTAAATCACCACTTTGACCATGCCCAGGAACAATCATTTTAGGCTGTACATCTGCAACAACTTTTTCAACTGCTTGCCATGTTTTTTTAATATGGCCAGCCGAGTGTGCATTTAAACGGCCATTAAATAAATTATCGCCCATAAAAACAGCTTTATTATCAACCGCAACCATGATGTCACTGTGGGTATGAGTCACCCCATAATGAAAAATTGAAAACTGAGTATCCCCAATAGAAATGACATCTCCATGTTTCACTGTTTTGTGTGCGCCCACAACTTTAGTTTGTAAATGATTCAGCTTGGTTAAGTCTTTAAGTGTAACGACCCAATCCTTACCTATATCAGGCGCATCGTTTACCGTTATTTCATGTGCATAAATAATAGCATTGGGATAGGCTTTATTAATCGCCGCGTTACCGAACCAATGGTCTGCATGTTGATGTGTATTAAAAACAGCGATCACTGGCTTATTTGTTAATTTTTTAATTGCTCTTAAAACCATTTCCCCCGTTTCTATGGTTGCACCAGGGTCTATAACAACAACACCTTTAGTGGTTAAAACAATACCTGGATTATTCATAAAGCCCTTGTTACTTGCATTTGGTACACTGAGTGGACCATGAATAATATACACATTAGCCGCAATTTTATCGACGGGATAATCGGGTACAACAACTGTATTTGCCATAGCTGTCATCGACCAACACAACACAGAGAAGAAGATTGCAATCTTTTGAAACATAGTTATTTACTCAAACATTAAATTAGTAGTGCAAATACTAACCTAAATTAGCATCTCAAAACAGAAGCACCCAAGTATTTCGACTTTTAAACCCTTGTTAATTTTGGAATCTAAACTAATATTAATCCTTAATAATCATTATGAGGAATAAATTGAAATGAATAGATTTCTCACTCAATCTTTAGTATTAATCATCAGTTTTGCTTTTACTACGTCAAGTGTCCTTGCAGAAACCAATATGGCATTTAGCGACGCCACAAAAATAGCACTGACACCCAATGTCGATTGGTCTAGCAAAACCATTCAATACGAAAAAAAACATCGAGGAAACCTCTTAACCATTAGCCTTGATCAACAGCAATACCCTTACTTACAACCTTTAATCGCGCAGTTTGCACAGCATAGAAACGTAACCATCGACGTTTCAGATGGTACGTGCGGCGTATCTGCTGGAAAATTACGTCGTAAACAAGTCGATATTGCTGGGTTCTGCTGTCCTCCCAGTAAATCAGACCGATTACCAGGATTGGAGTTTCACACCCTAGGTATAGGCAGCCTTGCTATTATCGCCAACAAAAATATTACGGTCGACAATATCAGCAAAGAACAGGCTCAAAAAATTTTTAAAGGTGAAATAACAACATGGAATGAAGTCAATGAAAACTTACCTGAGTTGTTAACTATATCTCCAATTATTCGCGCTCATTGCAATAAAAGGCCGGGGCATTGGCGCTTGATCGTCTCTAATAAAAGTGATTTTGCGAACAACCAAACATCGGTTGGCTCTATTCCTGACATGCTTAAACGTACCTCCAAAGGTAAGGGCGCGATAGGCTATGAAACTTTATGGATGATAGACCAACACGCTAAGAGTGAGCCCGTAAAAATCATTAACGTAGACGGCTATGACCCTAACAACCAAGATGATCTGGCTCAGGGTAATTACCCTTTTTATCGCACATTTTCACTGACTACATGGGGTAAAATAGCTAAACCATTAGCGAATGAGTTGATTACCTACTTAATTCAAAATATAAATTCTTCGCCTGGTGGAAAACATACACTTGTCGGCGCTGATCGGTTAAAACAGAATGGCTGGATATTTAATCAGGGCGAACTTATCAGCGAACCAAATAATCCCCTTTTTGGGCGTAGAGAAGGCTAGTCTTGACTAATGATACTTTTTTAACCCTATGGTTAAAAAAAACCCCCATATTTGTTCTTGGTGCCTTTATCACCATTTTCACGGGTGCTTCCATTTGGTTTATTTTAGATCAAACCCAAAGTCGCTCGGTTGAAACACTATTAATAGAGGATATGAATGTCACTTTGGGTAATGAGTTATCCGAAGCTCGCACTCGATTAAATGATTATATTAATAACTTCGTAGTCTTTTCTTTTGTTTTAGCACGGCAAATAGAAAGCAATTCTCGCTCGTTAAAAGGCATGGCGAGCAATCTAGCTGAAAACCACACACACACCTTAAACACTGAACCAAACTGGAATATTGACGATAAATTCTGGCAGCTGTATGCAGAATTTGATTATGCCTTAATGTTTGACCATAAACATCATCTATATGGCGTGTTAAATCACAGTGGTTCGCCACCCTATACAGACATTAATAACTTCAGCTCTTATCTTATAGACCTAAGTCTTGATGACTCATATATGCTTGACATTGACAACACTCCAATTTTATTAAGCACAATGCCACTAAAGGTTTCTGGGAAGACTCACTATTTAATGATTATTAAAAAAATAGACGACAAACTGCTCATTCGCTCGCAAAAAAATTCTCTTTCTCAAGGAAAAGTTATCGTTATTTTAGATCATGACGATCATCGACTCATTGCTAGCACTATGCCCGAATCTATGCCTGCTAACACGACTCTCTCTACCCTAACCGATCATTATGAAATTGCAGGAAAAGGCTTTTTTGACTATGGGAGTTCTGAGCTAGAGCTGCAATTTGCACTGCTCATCCCTAAAGATTTTTATAAAACACTGAATGCCCAAATTCTCAGTTTAGACCGAAAGCATCGCTGGATTATTATTTTAGTGATGTCTGCGGTCATGCTGCTTGGCTTACTTATTTTCGTAAGCGCCATACTTCGATTAGCCAATACCGTCGGTGAACACTCAATGAACACCTTTCATTTGGCTAAGTTCAACACGGTTTCAGGTAATGAATTCACCTATTTACGACAAGTATTTAATCGCTTTGCTTTACGCGCCCTAAGCGATAAACAAATAGAAGAACAGCGCTTTGCTAACAATGCTAAAACACTGCAATTATCGGTTTTAAATGGCATTACCAGTAAACTCAATGTGGGTGTTATTGTTAAAGAAAATAATACTTTCCAATCATCTAATAAAGTCATGGAAAATTATATCCTTGAATGTGGCAACCTCGACACATTCACTCATAAACTCGATGCAAATGAGTTAAGGTTACTGGATTCGCACAACAAACGGCGCATATTTAAACGCTCTGTCATACCTTTAAACAACAACTCTGAAGCCATCATAGTGCAGGATATTACAGAGAGTAGCTTACACTCTGAAGCGCTTGAAAAGATGGCCTTGCATGATGCCTTAACCGGCTTACCGAATCGGGTGTTATTAAATGACCGTATAAATTCTGGCATTAAGATATCTAGGCGTGAAAACAAACCGTGCTTGCTATTTATGATGGATTTAAACCGCTTTAAAAATGTAAACGATACTCTGGGTCATAATACAGGTGATTTACTACTGAAATTAGTTGCCAACCGAATGTTTGAAACCATTCGAGAGACAGATACCCTATCGCGAATTGGGGGAGATGAATTTGCCGTTTTATTAATTAACACTGATATTGAACGGGCAAAGCAAATAGCCTTAACGATTAAGAAAGCCATTTCTCAACCTTTTCATATTATGAATAACAGCATTAAAATTGGGGTGAGCATTGGTATAGCCAATGTTGAAGGTGTTCACAATAGTGAAGAACTATTATCACGCTCGGATATTGCCATGTATCACGCCAAACGCGAAAAGCTTGATTATTGTTTTTATAACGAA
>CAZORZ010000041.1:0-7871 GCA_964582255.1 uncultured Gammaproteobacteria bacterium
GCAGCATTATTGGTCTTCAGCTCACTTCTTCCATCAGCATCGCTTCTTTTTTTTCGCCTTCAGCAGGTTTGGCGCTTGCCAGCCTACTTATGTTTGGTCGCATTGCATTAATCGGGATTATTATTGGCTCAGTTTTAACTCAATATTATTTACTGCCTAATTTTAACAACTTATCATTTATTTCTGCTTTTGCACCCGTTTTTCAAGCTTACGTTGCTTATAAGTTTTTAAATGCAACTTTTGAACATTCATTTTTACTGGTTAACGAAAAATCCATTTTCAAGTTTTTTACCCTCAACCCATTATTCACTTTAATCTCCCCCAGCATATCTGTTTTAATTTTATACCTAAATCAGTCCATTTCTAATGAGTACATTGCCTTAACCTGGTTTATTTGGTGGGTTGGTGACACGATGGGCGTCCTCATTATAACCCCCTTGTTTTTTGCTCTATTTTCTAAACACCAAGAATGGATACTTCGACGATTTTCTGTCGGCTTATCGCTGCTTATATTAGCTTTTATTAGCATCACAGTTTTAAAATATGCTCAGGTGAGAGAACATCAACTCATTTCACAACGACTATTACAAACCAATCAAACCTTTAATACTGAACTCACCAATGCACTGAAACAATACGAAAAAAACTTACAGGCTATTAACATCTTCTTTTTGAGTACGTATCATGCAACTCCAAAAGAAATAAATGATTTTTTATCTCGACTTAATTTGAAAAAAGATGATGCCAGTTTTGGCTATGGCTGGTTTGGTTTTGCTGATTTAATCAACATTAAAAGCGATACTCAATACACATTTTACTCGCTAAAAGATTATAAACACCCCTTGGCTCGCAAACCTATTAAAGTCATTCAACAACAATATGAGGAATGTGCCATTGGCTCATATTTAGACATTCATAACCCTAATATCAACGAACCAATAACCCTGTATAGAAATATTGAAGCCAGTATCTCAAGTATTGAAAATTTATGTGCCTCAGAACATCTTGGAGGTGTAGCCTACGTTGATATCGACTTAAATTTTTTACTCGATAAAATATCGAAGGAACTCAACATAGATCATTTAGCTATTGCTCTATATGGCACCAAAGAAAACCAAAAGGTGTTGTTATATAAAAACCGAGACCTCAACAACTTTACACAAAATAGTGTTTTTACCCCCAAATCTGAAAGCTTAATAACCTATAAAAATACCTTCTGGAAATTACATATAAAAGGTAACAATGCCTATATTACTGAATCTTCCAGTTGGAGTACTTGGTTGCTTTTTATTATTAGTTTATTGTTTACCGCTATTTCAGGGCTTAGCTTACTGGTTTTAACCGCTCGCAAACTACAGACGGAATCACAAGTTGTAGAAAAAACTGCTGAGCTTCAGTTGCTTAACAATCAATTAGTAGAGCAAATTCTACAACAAAAACAAACTCAAATTCTGATCAAAATGCAGAGTAGAATTTTAGAGATGATCGCTAAGGACGAAACCTTAGATATCGTGCTCAATCAACTTTGCCTCTATGTCGAAAATCAAATTTTTGAAGGTGCTCATGCCTCAATAACAGCATTTGATCATCACCATAAAACAATGCGACTTATGGCAGCACCCAGCATGACATCTAAGGCTAAAAATTATTTATCATCATTAAGCTATGACGACAACAACAATCCAAATGTAATCGCGTTAAAAACAGCCAAACAACAAATTTTTGAGCATATCGATGCCAGTATAGTTGGTCAAATGGATGGCATTGAAGCCTATTGGTCGACCCCCATTATCTCTCACCAAAATAAAATGATCGGCGTATTCACCTTAGTCCTCTCATCATCTCGTTTACCCAGTTCACACGAGCAACAATTAATGTCTGTTACATCTGCATTGGCCTGCATCTCGTTTGAACGTGATGCTAACAACCGACAATTAAATAAATTATCTAATGCAGTTAAAAGCAGCCCCAATGGCATTGTTATCACGTCTATGAAAGGTGAAATTGAGTATGTTAATCCTTATTTCTGTGACTACATTGGCGTCACTAAAGAACAATTAATAGATCAATTACTATCAAATTTTGTACAAGATGAAAGTGAGCATCATAATCAAGAATTTGATTGGGATTACAGCCTCAGCTTAGGCGAAAGCAAAAGAGAATACATGGGTATTAAACCTAACGGAGATAGCTACTGGTGCAAACAAAGCATTACAGCAATGTATGATAATAAAGAAGAGAGCCGTCATGTTTTAAGCATCCATCAAGACATTACGGCAGAATACACAGCCCATCAATTTATTAAACAACAAGCTAGCCACGACTCCTTAACTGGCTTATTTAATCGGGCTGAGTTTGAATTTCAACTTAATAAGTTATTATCATTACCCGTCTCAGGGCACCATCATGCCCTCGCGTTTATCGATTTAGATAAATTTAAAATCGTCAATGACCAATGCGGACATTCCGCAGGAGATCGATTGCTGCGTTCAATCAGTCAACTCATGGAAAGTAAACTTAGACGCACAGATTTCTTAGCGCGTATTGGTGGTGATGAATTTGCCATTATTTTTGAACAGTGCCCAACTGAAAAAGCTGAAACAGTACTGAATGATCTCATTCAATCCATCGCTGAATATCAATTTATTTGGGATGACAGTAGCTACCATGTTGGCGCCAGCGCAGGTCTGGTAGAAATTAATAGCCATGAAACAACATCTGATGACATTTTAAAAAATGCCGATATAGCGTGTTACCTAGCAAAAGGTGAAGGGCGCCAAAGAGTACATATTTATCAATCTGGAGAATTAGAAAAACAACTCAATGACATAAAGAAAAATTGGCTAATGACACTTAATAGTGCGTTAAAAAATGATCATTTTATTTTATATGCTCAACCCATTTTAAACTTAGCGACTAATGCCATTGAAAAATATGAAGTTCTATTGCGTCTACGTGGCGATCACAATGAAATCATCCCTCCTGGCAGCTTTTTAAGTGAGGCTGAACGCTTAAATTTAATGCCTAAAATTGATCGCTGGGTGATTACTAAATCATTTGAGTGGATCCATGAAAACCCTGACAAGAACTTTCAAATAGCCATCAATATATCGGGGCAAACTCTTGATAGTAGTTTTGCTCCATGGCTTATTCAGCTTATCAATAAAACGAACATAGACACCAAACGCCTGTGTTTTGAAATAACCGAAACGACTGCCATCATTGATTTAAAACAAACTCAAGAGTTAATAAATACGCTTCATGATAAGGGCTGCACTTTTGCATTAGATGATTTTGGCAGTGGTTTATCTTCATTCTCATATTTAAAAAATTTACAGGTCGACTATTTGAAAATAGACGGTCAATTTGTGAAAGACATAGAACATGATTTAATTGACCGCGCTATGGTTAAATCAATAAATGAAATTGGACATATTGTCGGTAAAAAAACCATCGCCGAATACGTCGAAAATCAAGCTATTAATGATATTTTAAAGGATATTGGCGTAGACTATATCCAAGGCTATTGCATCAGCAAACCTGTACCGCTTGATATATTATAAATTTAACTCACTAAAGAGTAATCATCCAATAATGAACAATCCAATTTCATCGACAGAACTGTGGCAACAATTAATACACAAACAAAAACAACTCGACTCTGTAAAAACCTCTGAGCTATTCACACTAGACCCTTCTCGATTTGATTCGTTTAATATCAAACACAAAGACTTTCTATTTGATTATTCTAAGAATAAAGTAGATCAAGAGGCATTAGAACTATTACTAAAATTAACGACTGAAGCTGATCTGAAAGATTGGGTTAGCCAAATGCGCAGTGGTAAAAAGATTAATGCAACTGAAGATAGGGCGGTACTGCATTCCGCGCTTAGAGCACCTAAAACAGCATCTATTCAGTATGAGCAGCAAGATGTAATGCCTAAAATACATCAAGTTTTAACTCAAATGCGCGAATTTATTGATGCTATTTATGGTGGCTCTTGGCGTGGATATACCGGAAAAAAAATAGACACAATCGTTAATATTGGTATCGGTGGATCAGATCTTGGCCCTGTTTTGACCTCTCAAGCTTTACAACCATATTGGCAGCATCACGTTAAGGTATTGTTTGTTTCAAATTTAGATGCTGCTCAGCTGGCTTTAAGCCTTTCCGATTTAAACCCTGAAACCACCTTATTCATTGTGGCTTCAAAATCTTTTACCACATTAGAGACTGTTTACGAAGCTCACAGCGCTCGTGAATGGTTTTTAAATACCGCTCGTAAATCAGTGCATATCAAAAAACACTTTATTGCATTATCTACCAACACCAAAAAAGTCATTGAGTTTGGTATCGACCCAAAAAACATGTTTGCATTTTGGGACTGGGTTGGTGGCCGCTATTCTATTTGGTCTTGCATTGGGCTATCAACTGCACTCGCTATCGGCATGGATAATTTTGAGGCTATGCTGGCTGGCGCTCATGATATGGACGAACATTTTTTTAACACCGATTATTCCCAAAATATGCCTGTCATTCATGCTTTAATTGGCATTTGGCACCGTAACTTTTGTGGTTATAGTACCAAAGCAGTTTTACCTTACGACAGCCTACTCTATCAATTACCATCCTACCTACAACAATTAGAGATGGAAAGTAATGGAAAAAATGTGATGCGTAATGGCAAGCCTGTGCCTTATAAAACCTGTCCTGTTATCTGGGGTGGCTCTGGCTCAAATGGACAGCATGCTTTTTTTCAATTTCTGCATCAAGGCACCGATATTGTTCCTATAGACTTCATCGCATCCATAAAAAATCATTATCAAATTCGAGAGCATCAATCTCTGTTATTTTCTAATTTATTAGCTCAATCAGAAGCCTTAATGAATGGACGTGATCTAAGTCAAAATAACGGCCTTGATGATGACCAAAACATCATCAATAATAACCGCAGTTTTAAGGGCAGCATTCCATCCTCAACGATTTTAATCGAGCAACTAACCCCCTTTAATTTGGGCTCTTTACTGGCGTTTTATGAACACTCAATTTTTGTGCAAGGCGTTATTTGGGACATTAATTCATTTGATCAGTGGGGCGTTGAATTGGGCAAAGAGTTAGCTAGCCAACTCAGCACAGAATTACTCAATGGCACACTCAATAACAAACACGATGCATCCACCTCTGGCTTAATGGCGCATTATCTTAAAGTATCTAAAGGTGAAGCCTAAATAGTATAACTCGTAAGTCTATACTCATGTTTCTATGAAAATATTTTTACTTTAGCCTTTTGCTTCTAATGAGGCGCGCGAGTTTCGTCTAAATCTAGAGGTTTTATCCGCCATAGTGATAGGTAATTTCTTATATCTGGGGACGGTTAAGGGTAAAAAATTTCTGACCTTATTATCCAAATCAGACGGCACGCATAGACATCGAAATGCTTTAAGGAGACAGAGAATCATTGATGATTAAAAAGCTAAAGTTAAGTCGTTAATCGTTTGTACTTATCCATTAATTCACCTTCGCTTTCTTTATAGTCAGGGTCAAGTGGAATGCAGTCGACAGGACATACTTCTACACATTGGGATGTTTCAAAATGGCCGACACATTCCGTGCATTTATCAGGATCAATTTCATAAATTTCATCGCCTGGCGTTATTGCGTCATTTGGGCACTCTGGCTCACACACATCACAATTAATACATTCATCGGTAATCATTAAAGACATAAATAACTCTCTAAGCTTTTAATTTGTTGTGTAATTTCTCAAGCACATTAGGGTGTAAAAAATCAGACACGTCGCCTTTTAACCCTGCAATTTCTCGAACTAAACTGGAGGAAACAAACGCATACTGTTCAGCAGCTGTTAAAAAAACGGTTTCAATTTCTGGCGCTAGAGTACGGTTCATTCCAGCTAATTGAACCTCAAACTCAAAGTCAGAAATGGCCCGTAATCCTCTCACGATTATTGGTGCTTCAGCCTCACGTGCAAAATCAATGAGTAACCCTTGAAATGGTAAAACAGAAATTCTTGCTTCAGCCTTAAAAACGTCTTGAATCATTTCGACACGTTCATCGACTGTAAAAAATGGCTTTTTTCCGGGATTGTCTGCCACACCGACGACAACTCGATCAAACACTTTTAATGCTCTATGACATAGATCAATATGACCATTAGTCACGGGATCAAAAGTACCTGGGTAGATTGCAGTCACTGGCATGAGGGCTAAGTCTTACTTATTCAACTGAGATGATTGCTCAGCGAGTTGTTAAAAATCGGATAACTGCTCATATTTGGGTCAAACATGAGTTCAGTACAAGGCAAAAGGGCAGAATATACATGTGTATTTAAGCACTTTCAACGCAGTAATTAAGCTAAATTTAGTGTAAAGCAAAGCAGTTACAAACTGAGTAAAGCATAACATACTTGTCCTGCCATTTTTTTCTTAAGCCACTTTATTTGAGAGCCAAAGCAATCCAAGTGATGTAAATCTGCTTTGTTTAACTCTAAATAAATGAAGCCCTGAGAATGCAGTAGTTTTTGCTCTATGATAATAGCTAACACTGATGTCAGTAATTCAGGTTGAGCAAAAGGAGCGTCTAAAAAAATAATATTAAACTGGCTTTCTACTGTTGAGAGATAAGCACAGGCATCAGCCTCAATTAATTGAAAATTATCAGCCTTAAGATGCGCAACATTGTTGCGTATTTGATGACTAGCATGCCTAGACTGCTCGATAGCCAACACTGACTTGGCATCACGGGATAATGCCTCTAAACCTAATATGCCAGTGCCTGCAAAGGCATCTAAACAATCTGCATTAACAATCTGCAATGCCAACCAATTAAACAATGTTTCTCTCACTCGATCTGTCGTTGGACGTAAACCATCTTGCTCTATGACATTTATCTTTTGTCCGCGCCACTTACCCCCAATAACTCGTACTTGATGCGATTGATGAAGTCTCTTATTGCTCATTATTTGATTTGGGGCCAACGACAATTTCAATGATTTTAGAAAACTTTACGCGTCGACTAAAGGCATCTTTAATACTTTCAATGCTGACTAACTCAACTTTTTGGTTAAAACTATCCAGATAATCCAAAGGTAAATTGTAAAAGCCAATCACTGCCAAATAATTCACTATTTTTTTATTGCTATCAATTTTTAAAGCAAAGCCGCCCGTGATGTTTTTCTTCGCCTTATTAAGCTCTTCTGCTGTTGGGCCACCTTCGATAAATTCCTTTAATAATTGATCGAGCAAAGAGCGCGCCTCATCGACTTGATGATTGGCCGTTTGCATTGCCATTTGAAAAGGGCCGTGTGATTCCATGGGTGAAAAATAACTGTACACACTATAGCTCAAGCCTTTGTCTTCCCGAATCACGCTCATTAAACGTGAACCAAAACCACTGCCCCCTAAAATATGATTACCGACATACAGTGAAAAATAATCACTATCTTTGCGTGATAAAACAGGTAGCCCCTGAATAATATGAGTCTGCGTTGAATCAAAGTCTATAAATTTTATTTTCGCCTTTGTTATTTGTGGCGCATCAAGCCCCTGTACCGACTCACCTACTTTTAAATACTTAGCCAGCGATTCAGATAACAGCTTTGCATCGGCTAAGGTCAAATCTCCGACAATAGCAATAGCCGCATTCTTCGCGACATAATGCTCACTGTGAAAATCGATTAAGTTTTGTTGCGTTATCTGGCTTAGCCCTTTTTTCGTGCCATGTCGCCCCTGCTGATAAGCATGCCCCTGATACAAAGCATCATAAAAAGCATCCGACGTAATATCGGATATGCTTTTCTGGCGACTTTTTAAGCTTATCAGCATTGATGTTCTGTCACGCTCAATAGCATCTT